>CAZHPP010000042.1:0-14035 GCA_964534535.1 uncultured Victivallales bacterium
CAGGGCTCTTTGAGTCCTGCCGGGGGTTCAAGGGGCGAGCAGCCCATTGGAAATGCATTGAAATCAGTATCCCCGGGAGTCACAGACGGGGAACAGTTTCCCGGACTTCAAATTGAAACGGAATCTCCGGCATGCTATATTGAATGCCGGAGGCATTCTGATTCCATGCAGATCGGGAAATACAATCTTCACGACCACAAACTCTCTTCCGAAAAGCCGCTCGAAATCCAGTATTTCGGACGGAACGACCCCATTCCGCTTTCCATCATCGACATGCACCCGACTCTCCATCTGGGCGTGGTGCTCGGCGGAACGCTCCGGTTCTGGATCGACGGCTGCGAACGCGAACTTTCCGCGGGACAGTGCTGGCTGATCGCGCCGCTCGAACCGCATACCTCTCTGGCGCATTCGCCCGACCGCGAAGCGATCGTGGCCACATTTCTGGAAGAGGAGTTCGGCCGCGGCTTCGCCGGATGGAATCTGCCGTTCATGACGCCGCTTTCCGTCGCCGTTCCCGAGCGCCACAGAATCCTCGATTCCGAACCGCACCCGGAAATCCTGCGCCTCGCACGCGAACTCCGCGGCCTCACGCTCGACTCCGCACATCCGTACCGGGCGTTCGCGCAGTGGCTCCTGCTCCACAGGCTCTATGTGGAAATCCTCCGCCTGTTCCGGGACGTCCCTATCGACAGCCGCGCTTCCGCCGGACTCGAGCGGCTGCGTCCGGCGCTGCTGCTCCAGCGCATGAATCCGGGACGCTCCCTGCCGCTCGGCGAGGCTGCCGCGGCCTGCCATCTGAGTCAGGGACGCTTCAGCGAACTCTTCCGCAAATACATGGGAGCGAGCTTCAGCCAGTACGAGATCCGCTGCCGTCTTTCCGGCGCGCGCAACGAAGTCCTGGCCGGAACGCGCTCCTTCAAGGAAATCGCCTCCGAATGGGGGTTCTACGACGAAAGCCATTTCCTGCGGATCTTCCGCAAGATCTACGGATGCACCCCCGGCGACTACCGGAAAAAGATGTAACCAATAATGTTTATAATTTGACTTTTATGGTTTCTGCGTTATATTCCCTTCAACCATTAAATCCAAAACATGGGGGAGATGACAATGGGATTTTCAGAATGGACGGAAAAGCATGCGTCCGTGATCGCGCTTGCCGTTTCGGTAATTGCACTCGGGTTCGGAATTTCGGCGTATATCTACGCCACGGCGCCGCAGGAACAGCAGCAGGGCGTGCTCCTCATGCCGGAAACGTTCTGTTCCGTCGTGAAGGTCCCGCCGGACGGGGTCCTTCAGGAAAAGTTCAGCGAACGGGTGAAACTTCTCGGCGGAAAGCTGAACGACCGGAAACAGGCATTCAAATCGGGCGGAATTCCGGCTGACGAGCTGTATGCGGCGCGTCTTGCCTATGATCTGGGGCGTCTGAAAAAACTGGAACTGAAGACCGGAAAGGCCGCCGATGCCGCGGAAGCGTGGCTCTGCAAAAAATTCGGGGAGGCGCAGACGAAAATAGTCGAGGCCAGGCATCAGGCCGGAGCGGTCGTCCAGAACGACGTGGTCGAAGCGAAACTTCTGGCGAACCGTGCGGAACTGGATTTCCTGAATGCGTGCCGCAGGCTCGTCGATCCCGAAAAGTTCACGCAGGCCGCGGCTCCGATGGAGTCGTATCCGCAGATCGACCTGACGGAAGAACAGATTCAGGTCCTTTACGATGCGGCGCAGCCGAATCCCGCTCCGGCACAGGCTCCGGCACAGGCTCCGGCACAGGCTCCGGCACAGGCTCCGGCACAGGCCGCCTCAAATTCCGCACAGGGCAAATAACCGTTCCTGTTTCGTTTCCGCCGGGCGTTCCGCACGAAGGATCGGCCCGGCGTTTTTTTGTCCGGGCGTTTCTTGATTTACTCGGGCACAATGGTATATTATTCCGGAAACCTACCTTCAGAAAGGATTTTTTCACTCCATGAAAAGCGCTTATGAACTTGCACTCGAACGCAGCGGCGGAACCCTGAACTTTGTCTCCGATGAGGTCAAGTCGAAGATTGCGTCGCTCGATTCGGAAATGAAGGCAAAACTCGCCGAGGCCGAACTCGGAACGCAGCAGCGTCTCGCCCATGAGGAAGACGCCGAAAAGGCGGAAAAGATTCGGGACGCCCTGGTGACGGAACTCGCGTCGATCCGGGACAAATATGCAAAGCTGAAGGAAAAAGCCCGCAGTGAGAATGCCTGATTTCAGGAAGCTGTGGCATGATTTTCTCCACCCGCGCTATAACCGGGCGTTTTTCATCCGTGTTCTTGTGCTGGCGGTGCTGGCGTTCGTGTTTTTCCGGTTCGTGTGCCGGCCGATGGTGCTGGACGGACAGAGCATGTATCCGAACTATCACAGCGGCACGCTGAATTTCTGCTGGGTGCCGACGTTCTGGTTCCGGGCTCCGGCGCGGGGCGATGTGGTGGCGCTGCGGTATGCGGGCGACCGCGTCCTGCTTCTCAAGCGCATCATCGGGCTTCCGGGCGAGACGCTTTCCATTGAAAAGGGAATCGTCCGCATCAACGGCAAAGCCCTCGACGAACCGTACGTCCGCAAAGGGCGTCTCGAGTGGAACCTGCCGCCCCGCAGGATCGATCCAGGGTATATTTATGTGATCGGGGACAACCGTTCCATGCCGATGGAACAGCATAAGTTCGGCGAAATTTCCGCAGACCGCTTGGAAGGGACTCTTCTTCTGTGAGAATTCAATTGACAAAACGGTTTTTCTGTTCGCTTCTGGGCGCGGTGCTTCTTGCAGCCGGGCTGGTGTGCGGCTGGCTTTATTTTTTCGGCGAATCGGATGAGACGGTCATCCGGCGCAATTTCCAGATGCTCGCGGACTCCCTCGACAAGTCCGGACAGGAGGGAATCCTCATGGAGATGGAGCACGCCAAGACCGCCTCCCGCTATTTCGCCGACGTCACGGACGTCCGGCTTTCCGGCTACCGCGAGGCGCAGATGACGCGGGAAAACATCATCCAGAACGTGATGCTGGCACGCCGGTACTGCGAAACGCTCCACGCCTCGATCTACGATTTGAAGCTGTCGTTCGATCCGGAGCACACGGGCTGCACGGTCCTGTTCACCGCCATGGTGACGGCGAAGACGCACGGCGGAGAGAAAATCCGCGAGGTCCGCGAGCTGGAAGCCCGGCTCCGGAAGGTCGACGGCCACTGGCTGATCGACCGCGCGGCGTTCCGGGAAGTCCTGAAGCGCTAGATCATTTCGAGAACCGGAACGAAGGCGGCGTAATGATTGATTTCAGCAGGAACCCCAGTTCGGAGCGTCCCTGACGGAAGCTCAGCAGGACCAGCGCCATTCCGAGCGGGGCCGAAATCAGCGTGGCCGCGGCGGCGCCTTCCGCCGAATATTTCTGAATCAGGACCCAGTTCATGGGAATGTTGATCAGCAGGCCCGCCAGGTTCAGCAGCGCCCCGAGATAGAGCCGGTTCTTCTGGACGCACCACAGCGAAAACACGCCGGAAACCGCAAAGAACAGCAGCGAGACAATGAAAATCCGCAGGATCGGCGCCGTCTCCAGAAACGCCTTTCCGTAAAGCAGACGGACTCCGGCAAACGCAAAGAGTTCCGTCAGGACGACGACCCCGGCCATGCTCCAGAACATCAGGGCGTAGAGCCGATGAAGCTGAATGCGGAAGCGTTCCTCCGAGACCTTGGCCGACTGGAAGAGGATCGGGGTGAACACTCCGGTCAGCATCGTGCAGAGGAGCATCATGTTTTCCGTGAAGCGCGCGGAGAGCGAATACCAGCCGACCGTTTCGGAACCGCGGAAGTGTTCCAGCATCACAATGTCGGTTTTTGCATACAGTGCGCCAGTGAAGACGGTGAGAAAGAGCGGGACCGAGGTAACGAAAATGCACCGGACGATCCGGCGGTCGCAGGTCCAGCGGAACGGGGAAAAGCCGTCGCGCCGGTAGAAATGCCAGCTGAGGAGCAGCATGGTGAAGCTGTTCGCAGCCTCGATCCAGGCGTACCAGACGACCGGAAGATTCCAGAACGCGGCGGCAAGCCGCAGGACCGAGTAGACTCCGCACGCGCAGAGCTGGGAATATGCGTCGAAGCGCAGGCGGGAGGCCGCGGTGAAATAGACGGCGGTTTCGTCGAGGAACACCGTGAAGCTCTGTCCCAGGAAAAGGATCAGGATCAGCAGACGGATTTCGGGGTCCCGCAGGAAACACGATGTGACGGCGAGCGTCAGCGCGGAAACGCCGAGCGTCATCAGGCGGAAGACGAAATTCGAGCCGAGGAACACCGCATGGCGCCGGGGATTGCGCACGAAATGCCGCACCAGGACCTGATTGCACTGCATCATCAGGAACACGCAGAGGAGTCCGGTCACGGAAAGGGCATAGTTCAGCTGGCCGAGCCGGGCGGGTCCGAGCACGCGAGTGACATAGATTCCGACGGTGAGCGCATGGAAGATCCAGCAGAACCGTGCGGCTGCGGCCCAGGCCGACGTCCCGGCGCATTCGCGCAGAAGGGCGGAATTCCGGACCGAATCGAAAATCTGGCGGAACGAATTCTTCACTGAGGCATCCTGATTGATTTCATTCCGCCGAATATATCATTTTCGGGCGGGTTTGTCAAGCGCGGACGGAGAAGCGTCCTTTTTCGCGGCGGCAATCAGGACGACGGCCGCCAGGATCAGCACAATCCCGCAGACGATCCGGACCGTGAGCTTTTCGTGGAAGACGGTCACGCCGAAGAAGACGGCGGTGACGGGTTCAAGCGCGCCGAGAATCGCGGTGAGCGTGGCTCCGGCGCTGCCGATGGCGCGCGCGGTGCAGACGAGCGAAACGACTGTCGGCAGGATCGCGATCCCGGCGACGTTGATCCAGACGACAGGTGTCGATTCGAAATGGAATCCCCCGAACATGGCGATCCGCACGAGATAAAGCACAACGCCGGAGACAAGCACATAGAAGGTCAGTTTGACGGCCGGGACGTTCCGCAGGGCGGACTTGCCGACCGCAACGATGTAGACCGCATAGGAAAGCGAGGAAAGCATCACGTAAAGGATTCCGATCGCGTCGAGCGGCGCTCCGCCGGCATTTCGGTAAAGCAGGGCGATCCCGCCCAGCGCCAGGGCAATGCTGAACCAGGTTCCGGGCGTCAGCCGCTCGCGGTAAAGTCCGGCCATCAGGAAAGCGACCATCACGGGATAGACGAACAGCAGCGTAGAGGCGACTCCGGCATCCATCTTCCGGTAGCTCATGAAGAGAAAGAGCGAGGAAGCGGAAAAGAGGAGTCCGGCGGCACACGCTTCGAGGAACTCCTTTCCGGGGAGCGCGAACGATTCACGGCGCACGGCCATCCAGACGGCAAGGATCAGCGCGGCCGGAAGATAGCGGCAGATCAGGACCGTGTCCGGCGTGAACCCGCGGGAATAGAGCGGCAGGGCGAAGAGCGGGTTCATGCCGTAGGTAACCGCGGCTGCAATGCCGAAAAAGACGCCCTGGACACGGGATTTTTCAGAAGCGGAAGTCATGGTGCGGGACCGGGTTGAAATTGAACCGGACGCCTGCGGCGGTTCCGCGGGCGTCCGGAATGAGATACTATAGCACAGTTTTGGAAAATAACAACGGCTCAGAAGATCGCGAAGCCCATATTGAAGTGGAAGCGGAGCTTGCTCTTGACGCCGCGCTCGTTGTTGAGGATCGGGTAGGCCAGGTCGAGCTTGATGGGGGCGTTGATCTGGGGAATGCGGATCCGCAGCCCGTAGCCGAGACCGATGTTGGGATCGGAGAACGGACCGAACCGGGAGTGCGTGGAGTTGCCCACGTCGCAGAAGACCGCGCCGCGGATGAACTTGTAGATCGGGTGGGAAACTTCCGCCGTGACGAGATACATGAAGTCGCCGCCGTAGTTGTCCTTCATGCAGTCGGTGGGGCCGATGGAGCGGTAGGGGAAGCCGCGGATCGAGTCGCCGCCGCCGAGGAAATAGCGTTCGTAGATCGGCGGATCCTTGCCGTTGCCGCCGCCGATGTTGCCGATGGTTCCGATCTTGCCGCCGATGCTCGCGCGGATCATCTTGTCGAAGAAGGAGACGTACTGGATTCCCTTCAGTTCGAAGCGGTAGTAGTCGTAGGAGCCGCCGAAGATGCGGCTGGAGACGGCGCCGAGGGCGTTGATGTCGTAGCCTGACGTCGGGTCGAGCGCATTGTCGCGGGTGTCGCGGTCGAGCACGACCTGGACGCGGCCGACGTAGGAGCCGCCCCGTTCCTTCCGGAAGACCGGGGACATCCACTTATCCATGTTGTGCACGTCGACGTGCTCGAAGGTGTAGCCGCCGCTGATGCTGGTGAAGTCGTCGAACACGCGTTTGGTCAGGCTGGTGGTCACGCCGATGCGCTGTTCCTCCCACTTGTCGTAGATCACGTTGCGGATGTATCCGCCGAGGTCCCAGCGGAGCGGAATGCCGAACAGCCACGGTTCCGTGAAGTCGGCTTCAAAGTTGTAGCGCTCGATGCCGTACATGGCGATGATCCTGGCGCGCTGGCCGCCGCCGGTGAAGTAATTCTTCGGGTCAAGAATGTCCATGTTGGAGTGGGAAAGCTCGATCATGCCGGCGAGGCTGTCGGTATCGGACCATCCGGCGCCGATCTTGGCGTTCAGGAAGTTCTTTTCCTTCACGTGAATGTCGACGTCCTTGGTTCCGGGCTCGGGGGAGTTCACAGAGACGGCTTCGACGTTCTGGAAATAGCCCATGCCCATGAGCCGGCTGCGGGAGGCGCTGATGCGGTCCTTGTCGACGGGGTCGCCGGGCATGATGGCCAGTTCGCGCCGGATCACATAGTCCTTGGTCCACTTGTTGCCGGAAATGAACACGTCGCGGACCTTGTAGGGGAGTCCTTCGTGGATGTCGAAAAGCAGGTTGACGGTGTGGGTGCGGAAATCGGGAAGGCGTTCGGAGCGCGCGAAGAAGTCGGCATAGCCGAGCGGGGAATATTTCTTTTCGATGGAGTCGATGCTGGAGCGTTCGAGCGAACTGCGGAAGACGTCGCCGGGCTTCATGCGGATCCGTTCGAGGATTTCGGATTCCGGGAAGCGGGAAGCGCCCTTCATTTCGATCTTCCCGATCTTGTAGGGCTCGCCCTCCTCGACGGTCATCACGATGTCGATGAATTCGGGCGAATCCTTGAGCGAATTGAGCTTGACGTCCTTCACGCGGAAGTCGAGATACCCCTTGTCCCAGTAAAGGTCGCGGAGACGGACGAGGTCGTTCTGGAGTTCGGTCTTGTTGAGAAGTCCGAGGTCGAGCAGAGGCACCCAGTGAAACATGGAGTAGCGGTTTTCCATGGAGTCGCGGAGCGTGCGGTCGGAAATGGCCTTGGTGCCGATGAACTTGACGCTGTGGACCTTGAGCTTGAGGTTTTCCTTGATCTCGAAGACGACGTTCACGCCGCCGGAAACCTTGACGAGGCGCGGGAACACAGTGGCGTCGTTGTGTCCGTTCTTGACGTAGTAGTTGCGGATGTCCGTGACGGCCTTTGCAAGGTTCTTGTTGTTGAGGGGCGCGCCGACGGAAAGGCTCACGAACTCCATCAGCTTGTTGTTGTCGTACTTTTCATTGCCCTTGAAGGTGATGGACTTGACGACGGACATGGGGACGATCTTGAAGACGAGGTCGATCTTGCCGTCTGGGCGTTTGCTGGTTTCGGAAACGACGTCGGAGAAGAATCCCGTGGCGTGGAGCCGCTTGATGTCGTCGTTCACCACGCGCTCGTCGTAGAGGAGGCCCTTGCGGGACTGGACGTTGAGCTCGAAGATGTCGCGTCCGAGCCGGTAGTCGCCGGACTGTTCGAACGACACGGAATTGAGCTCCTGGGCAAAGATCATCCACGGCACTGCGAGTGCGCTGAGAACGGGAAGAATGTATTTTGTCATTGGCGGGGGGCCCTTTCCGTGTTATGCCTTCTTGTCCGGCATGTCGGCCGTGTCATACTTGTGTTCAACGCAGCGGAACTCCATGAGTTCCTTGACGAACTGCATCTTGACGATTCCGGTACGGCCGTTTCGGTTCTTCTCGACGATGAGATAGGTGTATTTGTCATGCGCCTTGTCGTCCTTGGCCGGAGCGCCGCCGGGGCGGATTCCGCCTTCCTTGGTTTCGTCGCGGTCGCGGTGGATGAAGCACACCACGTCGGCGTCCTGCTCGATTGCGCCGGATTCGCGCAGGTTGCTGAGTTTCGGGAGCGGGTTTTCCTGCTGCTTTCCGCCGGAGGCCTGTTCGTAGCGGTTCAGCTGGGCCAGCACGAGCACCGGAATGTTGAGTTCCTTGGCGATGCTCTTGATTCCGCCCGAGATTGCGGAGACTTCGACCTGGCGGCTTTCCTCGTGTCCGCCCGCCTTCATCAGCTGGAGGTAGTCGATCACGATGAGGTCGATCCCTTCCATTTCCTTGAGCTTCCGGGCCTTGGCGCGGAGCTCGTAGATGGAAAGGCCGGCCGTCGAATCGATGTAAAGCTTGGTCTTGAGAAGGGTGGAAACGGCCGTCGTGAGCTTGATCATGTCCGCGTTCTGGAACGTGCGGTCGGAAAATGCGGTAAGCGGGATCCTGGATTCCGTGCTGAGGAGACGCTGGACAATGCCGCTGTCGGTCATTTCCAGGCTGAAGAAGGCCACGCGCCTGCGGGGCTCGGAATCCTTGAGGATGATGTTGCGCACGATGTTCAGCGCGAGCGCCGTCTTGCCGATGGAAGGCCGCGCCGCCAGCACGAACATTTCACCGCGCTTGAGGCCGCCGCCCAGCAGCTTGTCAAGGTCGGGGAAGCCGGTCGGGATGCCCGGCTCCACGCGCCCTTCGGCAACGTCCATGAGTTCCTGAAACACGCCGCGCACCATGTCCTTCAGTTCCTTGATTTCAGGCTGGACGAAGTTGTTGCGGACGTTGAAGATGCTGGTTTCGACGGTGTCGAGAAGCTGTTTGACGTCCTCGGTGTTGGACTTGCAGAGGTCGAGCGCGGAGGAGCAGGTGTGCATCATCTCGCGGAGCATGGCAAAGTCCTTGAGGATGCGGCACCAGTTTTCCAGGTGGACGGTCGATGCCGCGAAACGCTGGAGCTCCAGGAGATAGAATTCTCCGCCGATCTGGTCGAGCTTCTGGGCCCTGCGGAGCCAGTCGGCTACGGAAAGGACGTCGATCGGAGTGTTGTTCGCCTGAAGCGAAAGCATTGCTTCATAGATGACGGCGTTGACGGGATCGCGGAACATGGTGTTCGCGACCCGGCGGAAAAAAAGGTTCTCGGCAGGGGAAAGGTTCCGGGAGGCTTTTTTGCTGTCGGAATCGAGAGCGGAACGGACGGTTCCCAGGGCGGACATCACCAGGTTGATGTTGGAGCCGTCGAGAAGAATGGCGGAAAGGATGGACTTTTCGACGCCCGGATTATAAGGCAGAACGTCCGCGGACGCGTTTTCGCGCGGCCGCGGAGGTCTGGGAGCGGGTTTTTCCGGAGGGAGGGATCCCTCCGGAGAACCCGGTTCTGTCTTGAATTCCGCCATGACGGAATCAGGAAGCCTTGACGACGTTGACCTTGAGGGTCGGAGCGACGCTGGTGTGGAGCTTCACGACGATGCTGAATTCACCGAGCGTGCGGATCGGCTTGTCGAGGTGAATGCGCTGATGGTCGACTTCGATCCCCTGCGCCTTGACGGCGTCGGCGATCATGCGGTCGGTGACGGACCCGAAGAGGTGTCCGTCCTCGGAAGCCTGCATCTGAATTTCGGCCGTGATGGCGCCGATCTTCTCCGCGAGCTTCTGGGCGGCTTCGAGTTCCTCTTTGCGCTTGGCTTCGATTTTTTCCTTGTGCGCGGCGAGCTGGCGGAGTGCCGCCTTCGTCGCGGTCGCGGCGAGATTCCGCGGAATGAGGAAGTTTCGGGCATAGCCGGAGGCGACATGGATTTCCTCGCCGGCAAGGCCGAGATCTTCGACGTCCTGCAGAAGAATGAGTTTCATAGAGGCCATGAGATAATCCCTTTCAGGCTGAAGATTTGGACTAGAGAACGAGACTTACGATTCTTGCGCGGTTGATCGCGACCGTAAGCATTTTCTGGTGCTTGAGGCATGTCCCCGTAATCCGGCGGGGCAGAATGCGGCCCTTTTCCTCGGTCTGGAACTTCCGGAGAAGTTCGGCGTCCTTGAAATCGATGTACGCGATTTTCTTCTCGCAGAAGCGGCAAATCTTCGGTTTGGAGATGCGTCTCTTCATGCGGCGTCTTTTGTTTTGAACCATAGCCATTTTTCAATACTCCTGATGTTTGGTTAGCGTTAGAGTTGAGTTGTTTCGGAATCAGAACGGGATGTCGTCTTCGATCGGCGGAACGTTTTCCGGGGGAACGGGCGGCACGGGCGGCTGCTCCTTGGCAGCGGCGGGCGCAGGGCGCTCCGGAGGAACCTGGGAACCTCCGTCGTCCGCAGGCATCTGCGGCGGAATCGAATCGTTCGGGACGGGCGCCTGCTGAGGCTGGTACGACCGGCGCGGCTGCCAGGCCCCCTGACGCTGGAACGTGGGCTCCTGGCTTCCGTCGTCGCGCGGAGTCTGCCGCCGCGGCGCGGAATAGGCTCCGCCCTGAGGCGCGGGCGCCGCCTGGGAGGAATCCCCTCCGTCGGCCGGCGCGCCCTGCTGGTCGCGGCGGTCGAGGAACTGGACCCGCTCCGCGGTCACGCGGAGACGCGAGCGGCGCTTCTGCTCCTTGTCCGTCCACTGGTCGTACTGAAGACGGCCTTCGATGAACACGGACGAGCCTTTGTGAAGGAAGCGTGCGCAGGAATCGGCCTGTTTTTCCCACACGATGATATCCACGAAACAGGGGTCTTCGCGGTCCTGACCGTTCTGGACGTATCTTCTGTTGACGGCAATTCCGAATTCGCAGATCGCCGCGTTGGAAGGCGTGTACCTGAGTTCCGGTTCGCGGGTCAGGTTGCCCATGAGAAAGACTTTGTTCAGAGAAGGCATGGCTCAACTCCTGTCGCTGATTGTTTGATTATTCCGCGAGCGTGTTGTTCGGAATCGCGGGGACTCCGTCCGGGCGCTCGAAGATGATGTCGAGATGACGGACCACGCGCTCGTCGAGGCGGTATTTGTTGCGGACTTCGATCGCCTTCAGCGGATCGAGCTCGTAGACATAATCCCAGTAGATCCCGGCTTTGCGCTTGTTGATTTCGCGGGCAAACTGCTTGCGGCCCATGGGATTGGACTCCACAAGTTTGCCGCCCCAGCTTTCGAGGTTCTTTCCGAACTCTTCCGAAAAGCCCTTTCCTTCATCATCCACCTTGCGGATGTCGAGGATGAACACAGATTCATACTTTTTCAAGACTACACCTCCTGTGGTGTGTTGTGTTTAAGTGCGTGAACAGATGTCATTTGTGCTTCGTTCTCCGCCGGTTCCGGCGGAGGATTGCAGAGATTCATGGCCGCCTGAAGCCCGCGCCGGAGATACAGCTCCAGCGCGTCCGCGGCCCTGTCGAGCGAACCGTCATAGACCTTCTTCAGCTCGCCGTCGAATCCGGAAAGAACGTAGTCCGGATCGCGGCCGGCGCCTTCCATGCCCGTGCCGATGCGCATGCGGGGAAACTTTTCAGTCCCCAGCGCTTCGATCACGGACTTCATGCCGTTGTGTCCCGCGCTTCCGCCGTTCGGACGGAGCCGGATTCTGCCCACCGGGAGGTCCATGTCGTCATAGACGACCAGGATTTCCTCCGGCAGCAACTTTTCCCCGCGCATGACGGGCGCCACTGCTTCGCCGCTCAGATTCATGAAGGTGAGCGGCTTGAGAAGGATCAGCGAATTTCCGGCGAAACCGCCCTCCCACGCCTCCGCGGCATGAGCGCTGCGGCGGCGGAACATTTTTGCATGGCGCGCAAGAAAGCGGTCGACGACCTCGAATCCGGCATTGTGCCGTGTTCCGGCATATTCGGATCCGGGGTTCCCGAGCCCTGCAATCAGGCGGCAAACTGTTTCGCTGGAAGACATGATTCAACGGTTCCGCAAATGATATTATTCTTTCTTCTTGGCGGCCTTTTCTTCTTCGCGGGCTGCGGCGCGTTCGGCCTTTTCCTTGGCTCCGACGACTTCGGGTTCGGCAGCGGCGGCACCGGCTTCGCCTTCGGCGGGCGCGGCTCCGGCGGCGGCTTCGCCTTCGGCAGGCGCGGCGGCGGCAGCGGTTTCAGGCACATCTTCTTTGATTTCCAGCGGGTTGATCACGCGGAAAAGAACGATGTCCTTGTGCGTTCTGGCCTTGACGCCTTCCGGAAGGACGAGGTCCTTCACCTGGAAGGAAACGTCGATGTCCAGCTTGGAAATGTCGGCCACGAGATTTTCCGGAAGTGCGTCCGGAAGGCATTCCACTTCGACTTCGTGGATGTACTGTTCGAGCAGTCCGCCCGCCGCGATTCCCACCGGCGGAACGTGTCCCTGGTGAATCGGAACCATGGCGCGGATCGGTTTCGTGCGGTCGACCGCGAGGAAATCGATGTGGTTCGCCTTGCCCTTGATGAAGTTGTTCTGGATTTCCTTGACCTGGACGAGCTGGTCAACCCCTTCGCCCTGAAGCGTCACCAGGTTGAACTCGTATTTCTGGAGAGCTTCCCATTCGGACGCCAGGACTTCCACGTTCGCCGGTTTGACACCCTTGCCGTAGACCACGGCGGGGATGAATCCGTTCGCCCGGACCCTGCGTGCTTCATTGCTGCCGTTCGCCTTGCGCGCGACAACTTTCAGCACATGTTTCGTTGATGCTGCCATTCTTTGGTACCCTTTCGTTATGAAAATGCTTTCGGTTTAAAGCAGGTTGTCGGCATAGCTCATGTCCTGGAACAGACATGAGATCGATTCGCCCTGATGAATCCGCTTGATCGCCTCCGCAAAGAGCGGAGCCGTGCTGAGCACCGTGAGCTTCGGGCACGGCGGACACTGCGGCGGAACGGTATTGGTCGTGATCATTTCCTCGATGGGGCTGCCCATCAGCTTCTCCATCCCCTTTTCGTTCAGGAGGCAGTGCGAAACGAGCGCGAACACCTTGTCCGCGCCTTCGCGCTTGAGAAGCTCGGCCGCTCCGCAGAGCGTTCCGGCAGTCGAGGTCAGGTCGTCCACGATGATGCAGCTGCGGCCCTTCACGTCCCCCACCAGATGCGAGGATTCGATCGTCGTCGCATTGATGCGGCGTTTCGCCACAACCGCGAATCCGCAGTTCAGCTTGTCCGCGAACGAGTGCGCCATCTTCACGCTTCCGGAATCCGGGGAAACCACCACGGACTCCGAATTCACATGGCGCATCGAACGCAGGTATTTGAGGAAAATCGGGGAAGCATAGACATGATCCACGGGAATGTCGAAAAAGCCCTGGATCTGCTGGCAGTGGAGGTCCATGCCCAGCACGCGGTTCGCGCCCGCCGTGGTCAGAAGATTCGCGACCAGCTTGGCGGTGATCGGCACGCGCGGACGGTCCTTGCGGTCCTGACGGGCATAGCCGTAGTACGGAATCACGGCCGTGATCCGCGCCGCCGACGCGCGTTTCGCGGCGTCGATCATGATCATGAGCTCCATCAGGTTCTCGTTCGCCGGATTGCACGTGGATTGAATGATGAACATGTCCGCATTGCGGAGATTGTCTTCGTACTGCACGAAGATTTCGCTGTCCGGAAAACGCTTGACCGTGACATGCCCAAGCTCAATATGCAGACAGTCTGCAATCGCTTCTGCAAGCGGTTTGTTGGACGTGCCGCTGAACAATCTGATTTCCGTAGTTCCATCCATAGTTTCCGGGCTCCATTCTTTATTTGCCCCTGAGACGGAACGATACGGCACGGTTCCCGGGACGCCGAAACGGTCCCGGCCGTGAAACCTTATGGGTTTGTCCGAAGGCGGACCGGTCATCCCGGCTCTTTTCCTGCGGACTTGTATCCTTCCGGATCAAGGCTCACTATTGATTTTGAAGTCTGTTAATTTAGCACGCTTTCCACATCTTGTCAAATTTTTCTTGACTTTTTTC
>CAZHPP010000043.1:0-13924 GCA_964534535.1 uncultured Victivallales bacterium
ACCGCCTACGACCTGAACGGGTCCGAGATCGCCGAAAAATTCGGCAACCTCAAGTGCGCGAACGCCGTCATGCTGGGAGCGCTTTCCGCCATCCTGAAGAAGAAATATCTGACGGCGCGCGATGCTGCCGAAATCGACAACACGGTCGTGCCCGCCTTGGAGGAATGCTTCCTCGGCAAGGAAAAGATCGTGAAAATGAACGCGGACGCCTACAAGCTCGGACTTGAGGCCATGCTGAAAAAGTTCTGAATTCCGGAACCTGTATTTCCGGGGGAGAGAGAAAAAGTCATGAATGCATGGAATCTCGGAGTCCTCTGCGGGCTCATGGAGGAGAGCGGAAGGATCGCACTGCGGCATTTCAGCGAACCGCACACGGAATTCAAACCCGACCGCTCCGTCGTGACGCTTGCCGACGCCGAAATCGAGCAGTTCCTGACCGGAAAACTCGCCGACGATGAGACCTCGTTCATCCTCGGCGAGGAAACCTGTCTCAAACATGACAACGGCTATTTCCGGAAGGCATTCAAAAACACCGTCTGGATCATCGATCCCATCGACGGCACGGCGCTTTACGCCAACAAGATCGGAAACTGGGGAATCTCAGTGGGATTCGCCCGGAACGGAGTCATGGAGGAGGGCGCCGTGTTCTTCCCGGAAACGGGCGACTTCATTGCCAGCGCGAACGGCTGCGTCTGGTACGCCTCGTGCGGAACGAATCCGAATTCCTGGAGGATCCATTCCCGGCTCCGCCGTGTGGATTTCCGCCCGAATCCGGTGACCGACGCTTCGCTCGTCTGCGTTTCCCAGCGCATGGCCAAGCAGGGGCTTTATTCCGGCCGGCAGAACCTTCAGACGATCGGTTCCTGCGTGTTCCCGGGACTTCAGCTCGTGCTGGGGCATTACTCTGCGTTCATCATGCGGGCGCATATCTGGGACTTTGCCGGATTCCTGCCGCTCCTGAAGAAGCTAGGATTCCATTCCGTGCGCGCCGACGGCGCAAATCTCCTTTCCTGTGAGATCACGGAGGAGTTCTACGATCTCGACGTGGCCGGAAAGGATCCGTTCCTCTGCTGCAGCCACAGCATCCTGGCCGCGTCGCAGGAAGACTGCGGAAAGATCCGGGAATTCTGCACTTTCCCAGAGGAACGCTGATACCGAAGGAGGTCCTGCATGATGTCCATTCCAGGTCATCTGAGAAAAGTTCTTCTCCCCGCGGAAAAGAAATATTTCCTTCTGCTGACTTCCCTGCTGTTTTTCGGCGCATTGCTGGAACTGGTCGGAATCAGTTCCGTGATTCCTGTGATCGCGCTCTTCGTCAATCCCGGACTGTTCGAGCAGAATGCGGCTCTGAAAATGATCCGTTCCCTCTGCAGCGGAGTGAACGACAGGACATTCCTGATTCTGCTCTGCACCGCGACGCTCGTGTTCTTCGTTGTGAAGAATCTCCTGCTTTTCCTGATCAACTGGCTGCAGGTGTATTTCTGCTACACGGTGGCGGGACGCGCGGGGGAGCGGCTGATTGTCAAATATCTGCGTGCGCCCTACGTTTTCCACATGGAGCGCAGTTCGGCCAAACAGCTGGAGCTCATCCGGGATACCCGCAGCATCTTCAACGACATGCTGAACGGGACCATGATGATTCTGCTCGAATCCATGGTCGCCGCCGTCATCCTGACCGCGATCTTCATCATGGCACCGGTCACGGCGCTTTCCCTGACGGCCGTAATGTTCCTGATCTGCGGCGGCATCTATCTGGTTTACCGGAAGATGACCGCGCAGGCCTCGGAAAAGCTGCTTTCCGCAGCCGCCACCTCGAACGAATTCATTCTGGATTCCACGGCATGCATCCGGGAAATCAAGCTTTCCGGCCGGCTGAAGCTGTTCGTGGAGCACGGACGCCGCATCATTTCGGAAGCCGCGCGCACCGAATGCAGGGTCTTCGCATTTCTCCAGCTTTCGCGCTTTGCGATTGAGGGAGGCGTGGTCGCGCTCGGCATGGGCACGATCATCATCATGGTGCTGATCGGAATCAATCCGGAAACGATCGCCCTGAAACTTTCCTTCATCGCGCTCGGACTGATGCGGCTGATGCCGTCCTTTTCCCGGATTCATTACTACGTTTCCCGTGCAAAGGGTACGAAGGAGACATTCGAAAAAGTCTGTTCTGACCTGGAAAACGTCATGCCGGAAACCGATGACCTCGACGGGAAGCCCGAACCTGTCATCTCATTCGAAAAGGCCATGCGCTTTGAAAATATTTCCTTTGCCTGGGGCGACCATGCGATTGTTTCCGGCCTGACGCTGGAAGTCCCCGCCCGGACGTCTCTCGCCCTTTCCGGGCCGACCGGCTGCGGAAAGTCCACGCTGATTGACATCGCCGCCGGACTCCTCAAGCCCTCTTCCGGAAGGATTACGGCGGACGGGGTCGACATTTCGGAGAACCCGCAGGCCTGGCGCAAGCTCGTGGGATGCGTTCCCCAGACCATCAGCATTGTCAGCGACACCGTGTGCGCCAATGTGGCTTTCGGCGTGCCGCCGGAGCAGATCGACCGCCGGCGCGTGGAAGAATGTCTGAAGACGGCGCAGGCCTGGAATTTCGTGAATTCCCTTGAGCACGGAATGGATACCATGCTTGGCGAACGCGGCGAAAATATTTCAGGCGGTCAGCGCCAGCGGATCGGAATCGCCCGCGCGCTGTATCCGAACCCGAAACTTCTGCTTTTCGACGAGGCTACGAGCGCGCTGGATTCCGTCACGGAAGCCGAACTCGTTTCGGCGCTGGAATCCCTCAGCGGCAAGGTTACCATGATCATCGCCGCGCATCGGTTTTCCACGATCGAAAACTGCACGCAGATTTACCGCTTTTCCTGAACCGGGGCGGCTTTCCCCGCGGGAGCCGGAAGTTCCTTCTGAGCCGCCGCGGGCGCGGAACCCTTCTTTTCGAGAATGCGGATCTGGGGCGTTTCCGGCTTCAGAAGACGTTCCGTCTTTGCCGCGCCGGTGCTGTACCAGAACCAGGCTCCGGCCAGACACGCCGCAAGCACGATCAGCACGATCATCACGACAAGAAAGCCGTGTCCCGATTCAGCCGCCATGTTTTTCTTCATGTCCCTGGAGAAGCGTCCGATCAGGTCGCCGCGCTGGAGTTTGGAGCCTGCCGGCGGTTTCGGCGCATAGGTGAAGAGCAGCCCCATCTTGCGGGAGAGGCGCATCCGCGGGTTGACCGCCCAGCCGCTTGCGGCCAGGAAGTCGGAAACGCAGCGGTTCCAGAGCTTCACGATCGACACAATGAAGACAGGGCCGCTGATGACCAGCGAAATTCCGATGAACACCGCCACCACGTTCCATACCGAGATGTTCTTCATCGTGTTGGCGATGAAGGCGACGGCGGACCCGATTGCGGCGAGTCCCACACCTCCGCCCATGAGCATCATGGAGCCGCTGACGGCCGGGGTCTGCGGTTTTTCCGCGGGCGGCGGGAGCGCAGCAGCCTTCTTCGTGATGTCGGCCGCCACGTTCGTATCCACTTCGGCCGATTTTGCGGAGAAGAAACGGTCTGCCTGCTTTCCTGCGAATTCGCCGAACCGCAGGAACGGCATCTGGAGCGCTTCCGTGATCGAGACCGGCTGCTGGACCAGGTCGATGACCCTGGCATCCCATTCCACGCCGTTGCCGCCGATGAATACGCCGCGTTTCCCGATGAAGATGTTCCGCATGGTTCCGGAGGTGATCGCCACGGCGATGTTCATGGCCCGGACTGCGGGCGGGCGCCCTGTGGTCAGTTCGAGATACATCACGCAGATGTTGCTCCGCAGGATGATCTTCTTGTGCTCCGCGATGTCAGGGACCTTCGTCGCGAGCGTGAAATGACGGCTGTCGATGATCAGGGTTCCGGGCTGGATGATGGAAAGCCCCGCAGGGTCGAACAGGCTGTCCAGACAGATGAAGTTGTTCACGAAGACGAGCATATTCTGCTGGAAGAGGATCAGTTTCTTGAGCTTGTCGTGGGCTTCGGTCTCTTTTTTCACGCGGATGTCGGAATCGATGATGGCGGAAACTTCGGAATAGAGTCTGTCCCCGGCATATTTTTCGAGCGTCTCATGGGAAAGCGTGTCGCATACGGCCGTGGGTTTTGCGGCGAGCCAGACCGTATGCGCGGTCAGTTTCGAGCTGATGTCCTGCCATTCGGAATCGGAAAGTTCCGCGGGCGACGCGGCAAGTTTGAGCTCGAACGCCTGAAGCATGAACGCGGCAAGCTTTGCTTTCCAGAGCGGATTGACCCATCCGGAAAGACGGAGCTTCTTCCCCGGGTCCGGCATGGCGGCGGGAGCCTTTTCGAGGAACGCCTTCATGGAGGCCGTGTCGAGCGGGTCGAGCTTGAGCACAGGCGCGAAGCGGCTTTCCGATTCGCCGGAAAGCGTGGTGCAGAGCCCGAAAAATTCATGGAGCTTCGCTTCAAGCGCAATGTACTGCGCATAGAAATCTTCGGTGGCCGCGCCGAAGGGACGGATTTCCGGGACCTGGCCGCGGACGAGCCAGGCATGACAGGCGCGGACGGAATCGCGGAAGGAATCCAGGTGCTTCCGGTCGATTCCCTGCATTCCGGTGAGGTCTTTTTCCGTTCCGGCGATCCGGCATGCGTCGGATACATAGGCCTGAAGTTCCGGGGTGTCCGCGAGACATTCGGGCGGAATGACGCCGTCGCCGTTGGCGCGCGTGTTGGCGATGATGTTCTTGTCGTCGAGCACCTGTTCGAGCGTGATGACGGCGGAATCCGGAATCTTCAGGTTGGCAAGAATGAGTTTTGCCGCCCCGATCAGCGCAGGGCCGTCGGCAGAATCCGGATTGACGGCGGAAAGCGCGAGCGTGCCGGTTCGCGCGTCGATTCCCGAATGGTCGCGCAGGGTGTCAAGCAGCCAGCGGATGGCGGAAATGAGCTCGTCCGGACGGACCCTGCTGTTGGAATCGGTGTCCAGGTAGCGGAGAAATTTTTCGTCGAAGATGACGGCATCGACGGGGAGTCCGATCACGGCCCAGAGGGCGGGATCGAGTTGGAGCACGTTGGCGAGATCGGCGGCCGTCTCGAGCACAAGCTGGCGGCTTCCGGCGACCCGTTTGAAGAGAATTGCGTGTTTTTCGTTCATTTGAAATTGCCTCCGGGCAGAGAATATTGAAGAAAACAGACGAATCCGTAGATGGCGAGTCCCTGGACGATCAGCAGGACGCAGGTGGAAAGCTCCCCCCACAGCAGCGGCAGCGCGCCGAGCCCCGCAATGGCGGAAAGCAGGTGCACCATCCCCACTGCGGCCGGCGTGGAAAGCCCCATGTTCCGGAACCGGTGCGAAATGTGGTTGTGGTCGCCAACATAGATCGGCTTGTGGTTCCGGAGCCGGATGATGACCACCGTGACCGCGTCCAGAAGGGGAATCGCCAGGATGAAGAGCGGGATCAGCAGAGCGAAGCGCGTCGCCGAAATTCCCGGCGTGTAGTAGGTGATCCGCGCGCTGATGAATGCCAGCATGAACGCCAGGAAATGACTGCCGCTGTCCCCCATGAAAATCTTCGCCGGATATTTGTTGAACCACCAGAATCCGGCCGCCGCGCCCGCGCAGGAGGCTCCCAGCGCCGCCATGAAGAACTGTCCGTTCGCCGCCGAGGCCACGGTAAAGAAGAGGAAGGCGATCACGGCCGTTCCCGCCGCCAGACCGTCCATGTTGTCGAAAAAGTTGACCGCGTTGAAGATCAGGATGAACCAGAACACGGTCGCGCAGAAGGAAAAGACGGGATTCGGGACGAAGAGAGTGATTTTCACTCCGGCGAACAGCGTTGCGGCGGAAGCGATCAGGATCTGCCCGATCAGTTTCTGCCATGCTTTCAGCGCATGTTTGTCGTCGTAGAGCCCCAGAAGCACGCTCGCCGCGGCGCACGCCGTCATGGCGATGAGCTCGTTGGAGACGAGCGGCATGCCGCCGAGCGTTCCGGAAACTTCCGGGTCCAGCGAGTTTTCCCGCAGGAAGACATAGACCGCGAACGCGGCGCTCATGGTAACGAACCATGCCGCGAACATGGCAACTCCGCCCAGAAGCGGGGTCGGCCGACGGTGCTGCTTGTGCTGTTCGCTTTTGGGCGTATCCAGAAATCCGAGTTTCCACGCAAGCCGTCCGCAGAGGGCCGTAAAGGCCAGTCCCAGCGCCAGCGCGCAGACGAACACGATTCCGTCAATGACGATCCAGCTCATATTTTTTCAGCTCTTTCATTTTTTGCGCAATGTGTTATATTATAGCGCGTGAAACGAAAATTTAAACCGGTGATTGCATGAAAAATTCAAAAGAAACCTGCGTGTTCGGCCCGATTCAGTCCAGACGTCTGGGCGTTTCCCTCGGAATCGACCTGCTTCCCTTCAAGACCTGCTCCATGGACTGCATCTACTGCGAGTGCGGAAAAACCACGAACCTCACCTCCGAACGGAAGGAATGGTTCCCCACGGACAAAGCCATCCGCCAGATCGACGAGGCCCTGAACAGACATCCCCACATCGACTACATCACTTTTTCCGGCGTAGGCGAACCCACGCTCGACACCGGAATCGGAACCATCATCGCCCACATCAGGACGCATTATCCCGCCGTGAAGGTGTGTCTCCTCACGAATTCCACCATGTTCCCCGTTCCGGGCTTCATCGAACAGCTGGCCGACTGCGACCTCATCATTCCTTCGCTGGACGGCTCCAATGCCGAGGAACTGCGGAAGATGAACCGTCCCGTTGCGGGAACCGACTTCGAAAAAATTGTCGAATCCATTGCCCGGCTCAAAACCGTCATGCACGGCCGGATGTGGCTTGAAATCTTCATCGCGAAGGGCATCAACGATTCCAGGGAATCCGCGGAACGCTTCGAAAAGCTCGTCGCCCGGATCAGACCGGACAAGGTCCAGCTGAACACCCTCGACCGTCCCGGCACCGAACGCGATGTGGAAATCCCCGATCCCGCCGTGCTGAAAATGATGAGCTCGATCATCGGCCGCGCCGCACCCGTCGAATGCATCGGCGGCCGCGCCGCAAAGAAAAATTCCGCCGAGCCGACCGACATTGAGGACTACAACGCCGACATCCTGAACACCGTGGCCTCCCGTCCGTGCACGGCGCTTGACATTGCTTCCACGCTCGGATTCGACGAAGGCAAGGTCGAAGCCCACATGCGGCGTCTTGAGAAGGCCGGACTCGTCGTTTCCGAATCCGGTCCGCGCGGCATTTACTACCGCAGGAAAAATTCCTGACCAGCGGAGCTGTCTCCCCCCATGAGAAAAATTTTTCTTTCTCTGTTCCTCCTGGCGGTATTTTCCTGTTTCCTGACTGCCGCACCCTCCGGAGCGTTCGACTGGGAAAAATCCCCGGATTCCGCCGTCCTGGACGCGGGAATCCGGCACGTCTTCCTGCGGGAGAGTTCCCCGAGGCCCATGCGGATCAACGCCGTCCGGGTCGATCTTTCGGAGCCGTTCGTCTTTTCCACGGCGGGACGCGATCCCGACTGGGGGAAGCCCATGCCGGACAAGAAGGACATCCTGATTCAGACGAAGCGTCAGACGACGCTTGGTTTTCTCCTTTCCAGCCGGGAGCGGGGCAGAGACATGATTCTTGCGGTCAATGCGTCCCCCTGGTCGCCGTGGCAGAGACCGTTCACGTTCCGTTTCGCGGGGAAGATGGATTTCGTCGTTTCCGATTCCGTGATCGTGGCGGACCGGGGCAGAGCGGTCCCCGCCTTCTGGATGACGAGGGACGGAAAGGCGCACATCGGCGTGATCAGGCCGGATTTGGACCGTTCCGGAATCGTGCTGGCGCTCTCCGGCTTTGAAATCATTCTGAAGGGAGGCGTTGTCTGCGCCGCCAACCGGAGTCTTCATCCGCGCACCTGCTACGGCCTTTCCGCCGATGGAAAGTTCCTTTATCTTCTGACGGTCGACGGTCGGCAGGAGGGAGAAAGCGAAGGCGCCTCGACAATCGAATGCGCGGAATATCTGAAATACTTCGGCGCCTCCGAAGCGCTCAATATGGATGGCGGCGGTTCCACGACCCTGGTTTTCTACAGCCGGGAAAAACAGAAGACACAAGTCCTCTCCCGTCAGTCGCGCGGCATGCTCCGCGGCGTGGCGAACAGCCTGGGAATCAGCCGCCGCTGAACGGCCTGTCCGCTGCCCTGCTTTGTCTTTGGACAGTTTCCAAATCCCCTGCTTTTCATGCGGACTCGCCGTCTTCACATGCTGCCTTCGGAAAAGATTCTCTTCTCCTGATCTGCAAAAGAATTTGACATTTTGCATCCATGGTGTATATTAGCTTTGTAATAATGCTTAACAAAGTAGGAGCTTCGATGTCCGGAAGTCAGCAGGTTTCAGGCAAACGGAGGGTCTACAGCCTTCTGCGGTGCACGGATACTCTTTCCCGCGCGCTGCTGGCCCAGAAGACGGGGCTCACGCGTCCCGCCGTCTCCGCAATCGTTGCTGAATTCGAGGCCATGGGGATCGTGCGGGAGACCGGACGCGGCGACTCGACCGGCGGAAAGCCGCCGATCCTTCTGGAGCTCGCCCCCGCCTCGCGCTTCGCCGTGGGGCTTGAGGCCGGAGACGACTATCTTGTCCGCGGCGTCCTGAGCGACATTGCGGGGAACGTGACGGCGACGGGGGAACAGGAGTACGAAAACCGCTTCGAAAGCATTGCGGATTCCTGCATTGTCCTTGCGAGGAAACTCCTGAAGCAGGCGCACGGCGGGACGGTCTGCGGCATCGGCACGGCGGTTTCGGGTGTGGTCGATTCCGTGCGGAACGTCGTTGCCAGTTCCGCCACGCTGGATATCGTCGGGAAGCCGCTCGCGCAGAAACTTTCCGATGCGCTGGGGCTGCCGGTCCTTCTGGAAAACCGTCCGAACGCGGCCGCATTCGCGGAATCGCTGTTCGGCGCCGGACGCGAATACGGCGACCTGATCTTCATCACGTCCGGACGCGGCGTGGGCGCGGGGATCGTGATCGGCGGCACGCTGTTCCGCGGACATTTCGGGATGGCGGGCGAAATCGGCCAGCTCCGGATCAACGGCGGAGTGCGTCTTGAGGACGCTGTCCGTCCCAGCGTGCTGACGGCCGCATTTTCCGCAGCGAAAAAGAAGACCTGTTCATTCCAGGACCTTCTGAAGTTCTGGGAATCGGGCGATCCCGATGCCGAGAAGCTCGTGCTCGCCAACGCGGAAATGATGGCGTATGCGGCGGAGGCCGCGGCGCGCATGTTCGACCCGGAAGCCGTGATTTTCGGCGGCCGCATTCTCGATTTCGGCGACCGCTACCTGCAGCATCTGGAGGAGTCGTTCCGGGCCGGCGGCGTGACGGCGGGCGTGGTCAAATCCCGGTTCGGCGTGAGGGGCGCGGCCGTAGGCGGCGCCCAGGCCGTGCTGGACGGCATCATCTGAAGAAAGCGTGAATTTTCCATGACGGTTTCAAAATTTCATTCAAACATCGAACCCGAAAAGGGAAGGAGGCTCATCGGGAAGAGTCTTTGCTGAACTTCGGGAGCTCCGGCGGTCTCCCTTTTCCGTTCCGCCGGGAGAAAAATTGAACAAAAAACCTCGGAATCCGGTGTCCGGATTCCGGTAAAATCAGGAGAATGTACCATGAGTCTGCAGATCTATTCCGACGCCGAAAAAATGGGCGCCGCGGCTGCCAAGTTCGGAGCAGGCCGCATCCGCGCCGCAATCGCGAAACAGGGCTTTGCCAACATCATCGTCGCAACGGGCGCCAGCCAGTTCACCATGCTCTCGGCCCTCGCGAAGGAAGCCGACATCGACTGGGGCAAGGTCACCCTGTTCCACCTCGACGAATACGTCGGCCTTCCGGAGACGCATCCGGCGAGCTTCCGCAAGTACATCAAGGAGCGTTTCGTGGCAAAGCTTCCGCACGCCCTCAAGGCCGCCTACTACGTCAACGGCAGCGCTCCCGATCCGCACAAGACCTGCGCGGAACTCGGCAAGATCATCGCAAAGCATCCGATCGACGTCTGCTTCATCGGAATCGGTGAAAACGGACACATCGCGTTCAACGATCCGCCGGCGGATTTCGACACCGAAGACGCCTACCTGGTCGTGAAGCTTGACGAAGTCTGCCGCAAGCAGCAGCTCGGCGAAGGCTGGTTCCCCACCATGGCCGACGTCCCCACCCAGGCGATCTCCATGAGCGTCCGTCAGATCATGAAGAGCCGCACCATCGTGAACACGGTTCCCGATGCCCGCAAGGCCTATGCCATGAAGATCACCGTCGAAGGGGAGCTTTCTCCCATGCATCCGGCGTCGGTCATCCGGCTCCACCCCGACTGCATCACGTTCTGCGACAAGGCGGCGGCCAAGAGCCTCTGCAAGCTTGCCGACGTCTTCTGCAGCAGGTAAGCAGAAAAATGTCTTTTTCCCTTCGGCCGGATTCGGAAGGCCGCCCCGCGGAATGCCCGGCGGCCCGCTTCCCGGTTCCCCGGAGGGAAAATGATTCCATGAAAAATCCGGCTCCCGGAGCGCATGCTTCCGGAGGCCGGATTCTTATTGTCCCTGCGGATTTTTCAGCGGGTCATGCCGCGGAGGTCGATCTTCCATTCGCCCGCGGGAGCGCCGCCCTTCACGAGGAACATCCTGTCAAACAGGTTGATCGTGGGGTCGCAGTGGGAAACGCAGAGGCGGAACACGTCTCCGAGCCTGGGTTTCGCGCCGGGGAAGTAGAGCATTCCGTGCTCGTCGCCGAACCAGTCATAGCGCCATCCGGGCGCGAACCCGCCGCGTTCGTCCAGGACGCGCGGAGGGGCGTCCGGTGTGAAGTACATCGCCTTCAGCCCTGCGTCGATCGTGACGAAATCGTTCCGGTTGGCGCTGACCACGCTCGAATACAGGGAGAGCGCGGGCCGGTAGTCGTGGAATCCGTTCGGGTCCGTGCGGCTTCCGATCGCGCTGTATTCGGCGTCCATCACGCAGTAGGAGCCGACCTGCATGTCCGTAAGTTCGGGGATCGAGACGGCGTCGCCCGCGCTGGTGCCCGTTCCGGTTCCTGTGAGGACGGGGCAGGGGATTCCCTCCGCCCGCAGCTGACGCACGATTGCGGCGGCCTTCCTCATCATGACGGCGGATTTTTCCGCGCGTTCGGAAAAGTCATGGACGTGCTGAAGGTTCCCGCAGTAGCACTGAATCCCTTCGAACCGGAGATTCGGGAGCGAAATCACTTTCTTCACGAGCGCCGGGGCGAGTTCGAACGTCGTGCCGGTGCGGCCCATGCAGGGGTCGATGTCCACGAGCACGCGGAGAATGACGCCGGCCGCTCCGGCTTCCGCGTTCAGCGCTTCGGCGTTTTCAAAGCTGTCCGTGGTCTGCATGAGCCCGGGCGTCCGGGCGGCAAGCTTCATGAGTCTGCGGAGCTTCAGCGGATGCGCCGTCGGCGAGGTCAGAAGGACCTTGTCCACGCCCCCCGCGATCAGCGCTTCGGCTTCCGAAACCTTTGCGGCGCAGATGCCCGCGCAGTTTCCCGCCGCGAGCTGGCGTTTTGCGAGTTCGGAGCATTTGTGCGTCTTGGCGTGGGGACGCAGCTGTTTGCCGTGCGCGGCCGCGAAGTCGCGCATCTTCGCAAGGTTCGAGTCCAGAATGTCGAGGTCGAGAACGAGACACGGAGTGTCAAGCTCCGCTGCATTGAATTTCATCGGAAATCTCCCTGATTTCCGGCACTATACACCAACAAGCAATTCAAATCAAGCAAAGGAACGAAAAAAATGTCAATTCCAGGCTGGGTGGACATCCAGGTGAACGGTCAGATCGGAACCGATTTCTCCGATCCCAATCTCACGGCGGAAAAATTTCTCGAAAGCGCAAAGCACATTCTGGACTCGGGGACGTTCCTCTTCCTGCCCACGATCGTGACAAGCCCCTATGAAGTCTACCGCCGCAACATCGGAATCATCCGGGACGCCGTCGACCGTGCAGGACTCCGGAAGCATATTCCGGGCGTGCATCTGGAAGGGCCGTTCATTTCGGACAAGCCGGGCGCCGTGGGCGCGCACAATCCGGCCTATGTCCGCAAGCCGGACGTCAAGTTCTTCGACCAGATCATGGCCGAAACCGGATTTGTCAAGATGATGACCGTCGCCGCCGAGGCCGAAGGCGCCGACGCCTTCATCCGCCACGCGGTGAAATGCGGCGTGAACGTGGGAATCGGCCACCACCTCGCGAACTATGCCCAGTGCCTGGCCGCCGAAAAGGCCGGCGCGACTTCCCTCACCCACCTCGGCAACGGCGTCCCGAACACTATCAACCGCCACAAAAACCCGATCTGGAGCGGACTCGCCTGCGACGGCCTTACCGCCACGATCATCACGGACAGCCACCATCTCCCGCCCGAGCTCATCAAATGCGTGGTCCGCATGAAGGGTCCGGAAAAAATCGTCGTGATCAGCGACGCCGCTTCCGTGGCCGGACTGCCTCCCGGACGCTACAGTTCGCTCGGCAACGACGCCATTCTGGAGCCGGACGGTCTGTTCCACAATCCCGTGAAGCAGTGTCTCGTGGGCTCTTCGGCGAACATGACGTTCTGCATGAAGTACCTGAAATCCCTGAACCTGCTGACGGATTCCGAGCTCGAACAGGTCGGTTATTACAATCCGCTCCGCCTGATCGGAATCAATCCGGGACGGTAAGCGCGTTCACTTTCCCGCTTTTCTGATGCGCCCCGGAAGGCCTTCATGCTTTCCGGGGCGCATCCCGTATGCAGGGGATCCTGCCGCTTGACATTTCCGGCATGACGGTGTATACTTACGGTAGACAGCATAAGGAATGCCGGCCATGACGATGAAGCGGGACAGAATTTACCGGACTCTGCGGGAACGGATCGTTTCCGGGAAATATCCGCCGGGGAAACGTCTGCCCTCGGAAACGGACCTTGCGCCGGAATTCGGCGTCGCGCGGGACACCCTGCGCGATGCCCTGCGCCTCCTGGAAGAAGAGGGCCTGATCGAGCGCGTCAAGTCGCGCGGGACGTTCGTCCGCCAGCCGAAGCCGGACAGTTCGGAGCGCGTGATCTCGTTCCTGATCCCGTTTCCTGAGTATATGACTTCCGTGAACCGCAACTTCACGCCTTCGTTCACGGAGATATTCTACGGGGCGGTCCAGGCGGCCGCGGAAGCGCACTGGCGGGTTCAGACCGTGGCGTTTTCACGGACGAACGACAACCGGGACATCGACTGGGAAAGCCTTTCCTGCATTCAGAAGGATTCCCGCGTGATCATCTTCAACCACTGGTATGACACGGCGTTCGATGTATTCCTGAAGCGTGGCATCCGGGCCGGATTCATCCGGGAGGACTATCCTCTTTCCGCCGTGCCGTGGGGAAAATATGCGGAACGCTGGGTCAGTGGAATTTTCAAGGCGGAAAAAGCAGTGGGGGAAGCGTTCCGGGCCATGCGCGCGGGGAGGTGCCGCCGTGCCGTCCTGATCAGCCGCTATATCCGGAATGCGGACTTTGTCACGGAACTCTGCCGGCGGAACGCCGAAAAAAACAGAATCGTCTTTTCTGCAGCCGATCCATATGGACCGCAGTATGCCGGGCTTTCCACTTTTGAGGCGGTGCGGCGGATTCAGAAGGAGACCTCCGCCGATCTGCTGCTGTTCGACCGCTGGGAACTCTGTCCGGGCGAATCCACGGAATTCCACGCCATGTTCGGAATTCCGGACCGCGCCAGAATTCTTCTGCTGAGCCGTCCGGGCATTCCGGAAGGCCGCTTTTCCTTTTTTCTCCGGAACAACTATGAGATGGGGTACCGCATCGCAAAACTTCTCATGAAGCCGTTCTATGTTCCGGAGACGATCAGACTTGACCTTGAATTTTCAGAACAGAAAGAGAACAATCCACACACAGGAGCATGAAAAAA
>CAZHPP010000044.1:0-13765 GCA_964534535.1 uncultured Victivallales bacterium
GCTCGCCCCTTGAACCCTCGGCAGGACTCAAGGAGCCCTGCACCCTGCGCAAAAAATTCAATTTTTGCGCTCATTTTTTTGTTGACCCTCGTCGACCAGGGGGCGAACCTCCGTTTCACCACTTCCGAATCCCTGAAAAAAACAGTCAACGTTTCGTACACAGCCAAAAATTATTCTGTCCCCCTCTTGACATTTTCATTGTCATGTGTTATAATAACATGTGATAATAACATGGAGCAATCAATCGTGCCGGCAGCAAAATACATCAAGGTGATCGAACGGCTGAAGGAGGAAATCGCAACGGGAAAACTTTCCCCGGGCGACAAGATTCAGTCGATCCGCGAGATCTGCAGTTCCTGCGGCGTGAGTTCGACCGTGGCGCTGCGGGTGTTCCGCGAACTGGCGGAGCAGGGGCTTGTGGAAAAGCATGACGGCGAAGGCTATTACGTCCTGCCGGCAGGCGGCGCGAACCGCGCCGACAAGATTGTCTGCGCGTTCCGTCCGCTGCGGGATTACAGCACGAGCGACAACTTCGGGAGCCGCGTGATTTACGGGATCATGAATGCGGCGCTTTCCAACCACAGGCATATTGTATTCCCGGAGTCGTGCATGCGTCTGCGCGGGCGCATTCCATCGGATGACGATGTGAAGATTCTTGCCGACGAGGTGTTTTCCTTTTCGGATATTGCCGGGATTATTCTGGACATGCGGATTCCGGACGAACTGATCCGGCGGTATTTTCTGCCTCGGGCGGGACGCGTCCCGCTTGTGGTGGCCGGGCGCATGGCGAAGCCCCCGGTAAAATCGAGTTTTGTCCCCATGGCGGAAATCGGACAGGAAATGTCGACGCTGGTCAAGCGTTCCGGGGCGGTTTCCTGCCTGCTGTTTCAGATGAATGTCAGCGCCTTCCCTGATGTGGGAGTCTTGATGACGGCCTTTTCGGAAACGGTTGGTTTTGGGAAGGAGAATCTGTGGAACTGCGGCGATCTGACTGCGGTCGGCATGGAAAGGGACAATGAGATCGCGGATTCCGCGGCAAAGCGGATTCAGGCAAACCGCGGCAAGACCTTTGTCTTCTGCGGAACCGATGCGATTGCCGCGTATTTCTGTCAGCTGATGTCCGAGCGCGGTTTTGAGGTGCGCAGGGATTACATGCTGATGGGATTCGGCGGTTTTGAGATTGCGGAAAGCAGCAGTCCGAAGCTGGGAACGGTTGCGGTCGACCAGTCCGCGATCGGGAGCAATGCGGTGGAGCTGGCGCTGGGCGGTCCGATGCGGACCTCGATCCCTGTGCCGTATTCGATAAAATTCAATGAAACGTTTTAAGAAAACAGGAGGCTGTCTTATGGTTCGTGCAGGGAAAACGGGGAATGGATTTTTCACATTGATCGAACTCCTGGTTGTAATTGCGATCATCGCGATCCTGGCGGGAATGCTGCTGCCCGCATTGAACAAGGCGAGATCTGCGGCAAAGGCGATCAGCTGCAGCAACAACCTGGCCTCGCTGGGAAAGTTCCATGCCCTGTATCTTTCCGATTATGATGATTATTTCCCGTACGTTTCGTACTTTGCATCCTCGTTCTGGTTTTATAATTATTATTCTCCGCTGAAAGGTTATCTCCCCTGCAAGGACGGAGAAGAGCGCTATGGAGGCATTATTGTTGTCCCCGGCAGTAAAAGCAGAGTCGTGATCAGCAAGTATATCTGTCCCGAGACCGGACCCGCCCTGATGACGGCACCGACGCGAAATGGCAGGGAAGCCAATTACCCGGTGAGTTCCACGGAGTTCTATTCGCTTTCATACAATATGCGCCTTTCGTATGGCGGAAGCGGATCCAGTGACTGTGCTCTCCCCCTGAAGATGAGCGGGGTCCGCAAACATTCCGTTCTGATTGTCCTGACGGACGGCTGCGGAAGCGGGAAAACAGATTATCGGTGCCGTACCACGGGGCAGAGCAATCAGATTCCGGCTCGTCATGGAACCGGCGGAAATTTTCTGTTTGGAGATTTTCATGTGTCCAAACTGGATTATCTGCAGTATCCATCCTACAATGCCACCGACGGCCGGATCGTGAATTACGATGGACCTGAATGGAATCCGAGATCAGCAAAATAACAATATTGCAGGAGACATTGAAAGATGTACAAGTTTTATGCCGTTCTGACGGCGTGCATGGCTGGATGTGGAACGCTTTTTGCGGCGGGGCCCCTGGAACCGCAGAAAGCCAGAATCGAAAAGATCGGGACGGAATCGGTCATGACGCTGGTGAAGAACGGGGAAATCCGTTTTGAAATCGCAGCGGGGAATACGCCGTCGGCAAGATATGCCGCCGCAATCGCCTCCCGCCAGCTCGGACGTGTGTTCGGGAAAAGCATTCCGGTGCTCGGCATGCCTTCCGGAAAAGTTCCCGCGCTTCTGTTCGGCACCGTGAAGCCGGACATTCCCGACCGCGACGGATTCATTATCCGGACCGAAGGGAAAAATGTCATCATTGCAGGGCGCGATGACCCGAAAGGGAATCCGGAGCAGACCGGCAGCGGTCTTTCCCCGGAACACGGAACGGTCAACGGCGCGCTTGCGTTTCTGGAACGCTTTGCCGGAGTCCGTTTCTATTTTCCCGGCGACATCGGGACTGTCGCTCCGAAACGGACAGACTGGAGTCTGCCCGCCATTGATCTCTATGAGCGTCCCGACTGGAGTCAGCGGGACTATTACAATGACACATACAATGGAACGGGACGCAGTCTCACTCCGGAGGAGCTGGTATATCTCCGGAGAAGCACCATGCTGATCCCGTCCTGCCACGGACTGGCGTACTTGGGATTTCCCGAACGTTTTTCAAAGACCCATCCGGAATACTTTGCCCTGAAGGATGACGGTTCGCGCTTCATCTGCGGTGGTGCCGACAATTCCGGACGGTACGGCCATATCTGTCTTTCCAGCGGAATCAGGAATGAAATCGCGGCGGACGCGATCGCATTCCTTTCCGGGAAGCCGGCTTCCAGCCGCGGAATCGTTCTCAATGGAAAGTCGTACTGGTCCCCTTCGCGCTATCCCGCAGGGGTGCCGTATTTTGACATCATGCCGAACGACAGCTTTTTCCGCTGCCGGTGCGCGGAATGTCAGAAGCATTTTTCAAAAGGGCCGCAGGCAGCCAGCAATTTCATCTGGAATGCTTTCTCCGAAATCGCGCGGAAGGTCAGGGCGTCCGGCGTGAAGGGCGGAGTTTCGACCATGGCGTATGAGGATTACCGATTCGTGCCGGATTGTGATATTCCAGATAATATCGAGGTCAAACTTGCCCTCCGCGGTCCGTGGAATGAAAATACGCCCGCGGCCCGTGATGCGGACATGAAGATTCTCGACGGCTGGGTGAAGAAACTCGGACGCAGAGTCCGTCTGTGGACCTATCCGAGCAAATATTCGATCGACCTTCCGGGGATTCCTTACGCCGCGCCGAGAGCGTGCGCATCATTCTGCAGAAGAATTGCATCCAGGACTGGCGGCGTGTTTTTCGAGGCGGGGAGCGAACGTCCGGCCCACAATTTCCTGAACTTTTATGTGTTCTCCAGAATGGCCTGGAACAACGGCACGGACATCGACCGCCTGCTGAAGGAATATTACACGCTGATGTTCGGTGCCGCCGCTCCCGAAATGGAAGAATTCGACAGGAGCGTGGAAAGCCATTGGATGCGGATTGTCGGCAATTCGGTCGAGACCTCTTCCGGACCGGTCACGGTCATCCCGCAGACCTCGGTCATCTGGAACGGGATCTATTCCGAAAAGGAACTGGCGCGTCTGGACGGCCTGTTCAAAAAAGCGCTTGCCGCCGTCCGGAATGATCCTGAAAGCCGGAAACGTGTGGAATTCATGCGCGCCGAACTTCTGGAGCCGATCGCCGCGGAACGCAGAAAATGGCTTGACGCTTCCAGCAGCCGCGACCACTGGACCATGAATGTGCCGTCGACGGTGACGCTCTTTCCGACGAAAGGTCCGTCCGAAGTGAAGACGACGGTCGGTGTTTCCTCCGATCCTGAGAATCTTGTTTTCCGGTTTGACTGCGAAGAACCGCTGACGGACAAGATATCCTTTGCCCGCCGCAGGGCGGACGACCCCGGAATCTGGCGTGATTCCTGCGTGGAACTGTTTCTGAATCCTTCCGGCGACAGGAAGACGTTCTATCAGATTGAAGTCAATGCCTGCGGAAGCATGACCGATCTGAAACGTGGAAACGGCATTTCCGACTATCAATGGAACAGCGGCGCAAAAGCCGTATGCAAGATCATCCCCGGGAAAAAGTGGACTGCGGAAATTACGGTGCCCAGGGCATCGATCGGAACCGTCAGCGCTGCCGGATTCCCGGTGAATTTCTTCCGCTGGCGTTCTCTCAACGGGGTGAAGGCGACGCAGGGATATCACTGGACTCCGGGGGTGGAGAAGAATTCCGATATTGAGCGCTGGGGCCGCATGCTGTTCACTCCGGAGGAAAAGACCTCCCTGATTCAGAACGGCGATTTTGAAGGGAAACCCTATCGCCGATTCCTCGGGACAGGCGATGCCATGTGGTTTACCTCGAAACCGTTTCCGCTGGATTCCACCGTGTTTGTCAGCGGAGGAGCCTCTTTGAAACTGACGGACAGTCTTGATGTCGCTCAGTATCTGAAAACGCTCAGACCGGAAACGGAATATGTCCTGAGCTTTTATCTGAAGCTGGACAGCGTAAAGCCGGACAAACCGAAAGGCGGATTCAATGTGCGTTTCGATGAGGGAAGCGGGAATGTCTCCTGGTTTCCGAGTGTCCCGCTCACCGGCTCCATGCCCTGGACGCGGATGGAATTCAAGTTCAAAACGCATCGGAACATCGGGAGCAAAGCGCCTGCCTATTTGAGATTCCAGTTTCCGAAAGGGAGCGGAACGGCGTGGGTCGACCATGTCCGCATGCATGAAGTTCAGAACCACAAGTAATTGAAAGGCTTCCGCCGTCCGGATTTCAGTTCCGGGCGGCTGAGATGACGAATGCTCCATGAAGATTGACATTTCCCGGGCAAAGGGCATTGCGCTGGCATTGTTTGCCACGGCAAGCTGGGCCAGCTTCTATCTTGTCTCGCGGTATTTTTTCGGGACGGACGATGCAGGAACGGATCCCCTCTGGAGCTCGTTCCTGCGGTATGTGCTGGCGTCCGCCGTCTTTCTCTCCGTGATCGGATTCTCGGGGAAGTTCCGTGAAACCATGTGTCTCCTGCGGAAGGAATGGAAAAGCATGCTCATGCTGGGGATGGTCGGAATCGTGGGGGAAAGCACGCTGCTCTTCTATTCCATGCGGTACACCACGGCGGCACGCTCGAATCTTCTCACGAATATTTCGCCGGTGGCCACGGCGGTCCTTGCCTATTTCATCACGAAGGAAACCTTCGGCGCGCGGCGCATCATCGGAATGGCCATCGGGTTCGCCGGGATTCTCGGAATCTTTTTTCTGAAGGGCGGAGACCGTTTTTCCGACGGAAACAGTTCCATGATCTGCGGCGACGTCCTGGCGGTTCTTGCGGGGATCTGCTGGTCGGTCTACACGGTATGCGGGAAGCGCCTTGTGGAATCATGCGGCGGGCTGACCGCCGCGGCCGGGAGTTTCATCTTCGGGGCTCTGGGAATGATTCCCGTGCTGATTCTGGCGGGGTCGAAGGTGTCGTTCGACCTGACTCCGCGTGCATGGGGAATGATCGTTTATATCGGGATCGTGTCGAACGCGGCCGCCAATCTGTGCTGGTTTCTGGCTCTGCGTTACCTGACTCCCGGCGAACTCGGAGGATTCGGCTACGTCAGCATTCTGATGACGTTCGTCCTGGCGATCCTGTTCACAGGAGAAAAAATCTCCATTCTGTTCGTGCTGTGTCTGGCTGCGGTTCTGGCCGGGGCGGCTCTGACGATTGACAGGACGGATGAACGGAAAAACGTAGGGAAAAGCACTGCTGTCCGGTAAAAAGATCAGCATGACAACTCGTTGAAAAGTTCGAGCTGTTCAGGCGCATTTCTCAAGACAACGTCTCGGTATGAAGTTGAAAAGTTGCTGAAAGATGATACTATAATGCATTGTCGGGACTCTCCTGCTCAAATGAAAGACGTTAGATACCTTATAATGCAGAGCAAGTCCAAATTTTAACAATCAAGTTCGGAAACTTTTACCGGACAGCAGTGAGGAAAAACAGGGGAAAATGCCATGCTGAAAGAAATTGAAATCTGCCGGGAAGCCGCGCTCCGCGAACTCAAACCGACTCCAGCCCAGCTGGAGCACGGACTGGAACTCCACAAAGATTCGCTCGTGTGGGACGCCTATGGCTTCGCCCCTGCCGCTTATGCTCCGGACGCGCCGGGGAAACTCAACCGCCTTCAGGAATCCGGATGCGGCAGGGAAGAATACAAGTACGCGCAGGAATCCGAAATGGCGCTGAATTTTCTGGAAAATCCGGAATATCTCGCCCGGTTCAGGGAATGCTGGGACGCCGCTGGCGTGGACTGCGTCTTTCAGAACTGCGGCGAGGAAGGAAACGATATTTCCCGCCTGATCAAACGCTTCGGACGCTTTACCTATATGGTCGACCGCCATCGCGATTTCTTTGACCGTGCCGCGTTCCCGGAGGACGTCCTCAGCGCGAAGAAAAACGGGAAACACTCTCTTTACATGACCACGAACGGCGTCCCGCTTCCGGGGGATCCGTTCTCATGCGAAGATTCGCTCCTGTATCTGCGGGTTTTCTTCCAGCTGGGATGCCGCATGATGCACCTGACCTACAACCGACGGAATCTGATCGGCGACGGATGCGCCGAACCTGCGGACGCCGGGCTTTCCGCATTCGGCCGCGACGTCGTCCGGGAAATGAACCGGATCGGGATCATTCCGGATGTGGCGCATTCCGGACAGCGCACGAGTTTCGAGGCGGCGGAAATTTCATCGAAACCGGTCGTTGCGAGCCACTCCTTTTCCCGGACCCTGAGTCCGCATTTCCGCGGGAAGACGGATGAAGTCGTACGCGAAATCGCGAAGACAGGCGGTTACGTCGGGGTCTGTGCGGTTCCTGAGTTCCTCCGGCACGGCGGCGGAATCGGAGCCATGCTCGACCATATTGATTATCTGGCCTCGAATTTCGGAGCGGAGCATGTGGCGATTGGAACGGACTGCGCTTTTTTCTGCGCTCCGGAATCCGTATGGAGCGAAATAAAACCGTACAGGACGCGGAAAATCTTCGAGCAGTACTGGCCTGCGGAGAAGGACCCGTTCAAGACCGATATGGAAATGTATCATGCCATCAGCTGGATCAACTGGCCGTTCTATACGGTGGGGCTGGTCCAGCGCGGATATTCCGATGCGGATATCCGGAAGATCATCGGCGGAAACGTGCTTCGGGTCGCCGGAGCCTCCCTTTCAGAGCCGGATGTGAAAAAAGTCCATGAAAAGAGCTGAGTTCAATGTCGTGAAATCCGGAGTTGTTCCGGGGGCTCCGTTCATTCAGACCGCCGCAATCCAGCGCCTGATCGGCCTCTGCGCCGAAAACGGCGGCGGAACAATCGTCTTTCCGCCTGGAATCTATCTCACGGGAACTCTGAAACTCTGCGATCATCTCACGCTCGAACTCGAACGCGGCGCCGTGCTCGCCGGTTCGGACCGGGAAGAAGACTTCCCGCTCTTCGCGCCGTCGCCCGTGCCGTTCTACGAAGGCCGCTTCGGAATCCGCGCGCTCCTCTTCGCCTTCGGAAAAAAGAACATCGTCCTGCGGGGGGAGGGCACGATCGACGGACGGAACGAACGGTTCCATGGCACTCCCGAACAGCAGAAGGCCTGGCCCCGCGTCATCTGGTTCGGAAAATGCGAAAACGTGGAGCTTTCCGGACTCGCGCTCCGGAATGCGGACTTCTGGATGCAGCACTACATCCAGTGCCGGAATGTCCGTCTTTCCGGGCTCACGGTCTGGAACCACGGCTGCTGGAACAACGACGGAATCGACATCGATTCCTGTTCGGACGTCCTGATCGAAGACTGCCGGATCGACTCCTCCGACGATGCGGTCTGTCTCAAATGCGGCACTCCGGAACCGTGCCGCAATGTGACGGTCCGGAACTGCGTCACAGGTTCGTATTTCTCCCATTTCAAGCTGGGAACCGAAACCAGCGGCGGGTTCGAGAATATTGTCTGTTCCGGTCTGAAGATGATTCCTTCGAAACAGGACGGAGTCCGTCACGGCGACCGCCGCGGAACCGGCGGAATCGCGCTGAGCGCCGTGGACGGCGCCTTCCTCCGGAACGTGACCGTTGAAAACGTGGTCATGGAGGGCGCGCGCATGCCGTTCTTTCTGCGCTTCGGCGACCGCCGCCGCGGAATCCTCGGCGAAGAACGCGGCGGAACTCCGCCCGCCTTTTACCGGGATGTGGTTCTGCGGAACATTTCCGCGCGGGACGCCGATCCCATCGGCTGCTACATCTGCGGACTCCGGAACAATCCGATCGAAAGAGTCCGGATTGAAGACTCGATTTTCGAATTTTCTGGATTTTTCGACCCTGCCTGGCGGAACTTCGTCCCGCCGGAAGCGGAAGAAATCGTGCCATGCCCGAGCACGTTCGGCGACGGCGGCTTTCCCGAATATCTTTATGTCCGCCATGCGTCGGACGTCAAGTTCCGGAACGTGACGGTGATTCCCGCGGCGGGAGACACCCGTTCCGCGGAAGGACTCCATTGAACGCCTGACCGGCTTTCCGGATTGTCCCGCTTGAAAACACGTCCCGCCGAGTATATATTATTGCCTGTCGTTTCATAACTTCTTAAACGGGAAATTCCATTCATGAAAGCCAACGAACTCAGAGACAAATTCCTTACCTTCTTCCAGAGCAAAGGGCACGCGGTCATCAAGAGCGCGTCGCTGATCCCCGATAACGACCCCACCGTCCTCTTCACGACGGCCGGAATGCACCCGCTCGTTCCGTTCCTTCTGGGCGCGAGCCACCCCGCCGGAAAGCGTCTGACCGACGTTCAGAAATGCATCCGCACGGGCGATATCGACGAAGTCGGCGACCCCGTCCATCTCACCTTCTTTGAGATGCTCGGCAACTGGTCGCTCGGCGACTATTTCAAGAAAGAGGCCATCGCCTACAGCTTTGAATTCCTGACTTCGCCCGCATGGCTCGGAATTCCGCTGGACCGTCTGGCGTTCACCGTGTTCGCCGGCGATGCGGCGGTTCCGTTCGATCAGGAGGCGTTCGAACTCTGGCGTTCGCACGGCGTGAGCGAAAAACGCATTGCCAGGCTCCCCCGCGAAGACAACTGGTGGGGCCCCGCCGGAATCACCGGCCCCTGCGGCACCGATACCGAAATGTTCTACTGGACCGGCCCGCTTCCGACTCCCGAAGTCTTCGACCCGAAGGACAAACGCTGGGTCGAAATCTGGAACGACGTCTTCATGCAGTACAACAAGACCGCCGACGGCAAATATGAACCGCTCAGGCAGCGCAACGTGGATACCGGCATGGGCGTGGAGCGCGTGACCGCCGTCCTGCAGGGCAAGACCAGCTGCTACGACACCGAACTCTTTGCGCAGCTCTTCGCCGAACTCGACAGCCTCCGCGGCCTTGCGGAAGCCCCGAAGGAGCGCACCCGCGCAGAACGCATCATTGTGGAGCACATGCGCGCCTCCACGTTCATCATGGCGGACGGCATCACGCCCGGCAAGGTGGACCAGGCCTACGTCCTGCGGCGGATCATCCGCCGCGCGATCCGCGAGGCCCATCAGCTCGGAATCACCAAGAACGTCTGCGTTCCTCTCGCAAAGGTCGTGATCGACCAGTACGGCGGAACCTATCCCGAACTCAAGCAGAACGAAAAAATAATTCTGGAGGAGTTCGAGCGCGAGGAGACTCTCTTTGCCCAGACGCTCGAAAACGGCACGAAGGAGTTCGAACGGTTCATCTCCCGCGTTCCGGAGCACATCCAGAACAAGGTCATCAGCGGAAAGAACGCGTTCTATCTTTACGAGACGTTCGGCTTCCCGCTGGAGCTGACGATCGTCATGGCGCAGGAAAAAGGCTTCAAGGTGGACATCGCCAGCTACGACGAGGCGTTCAGGAAGCATCAGGACCTTTCCCGCGCCGGAGCCGAACAGAAGTTCAAGGGCGGACTCGCCGACCATTCGACGGAGTCGGCCTATCTTCACACGGCCACGCACCTTCTCCACAAGGCGCTGCGGATCGTGCTCGGCGACCATGTCGCGCAGAAGGGCTCCAACATCAACGCGGAGCGTCTGCGCTTCGACTTCTCGCATCCGGACAAGATGACGCCCGAACAGCTCGCGAAGGTCGAACAGATCGTGAACGAGCAGATTCAGGCGAAACTTCCCATCCGCTGCGACGAGATGACCGTGGCCGAGGCCAAGGCCCAGGGCGCAATCGGACTCTTCGAAAACAAGTACGGCGAGCGCGTCAAGGTGTACACCATGGGCAGTTTCAGCAAGGAAATCTGCGGCGGACCCCACGCCTCCAATACGGGCGACCTGGTCAGCTTCAAGATTCTCAAGGAGGAGAGTTCCAGCCGCGGCGTGCGCCGCATCAAGGCTGTGATCGGATTCAAAGGGAACCATCAGGAGGGAGAAAAAAACAATGTCGGCTGAAGTCACAATTCTGAACCGGGGCACCGAATACTTCATCACCGTTTCGGGGCGCGCCACCTTCGATCAGGCTCCGCAGCTCAGGGCGCTTTCCAAGGCCCTTGACACCGCGAAGTTCACCGCGATCGGAGTCGACCTCAAGAACTGTCTCGGCATGGACAGCACCTTCATGGGAATTCTGGCCATGCTCGGACTCCACGCAAGGAAGAACGACGCCGTCATGACGGTCTTCAATGCCGACGAGCTCAACCGCTCCCTGCTGTTCGGACTCGGGCTCAAGAAGCTGTTCGAGTACAAGGCCGGAACACTGGAGTCTGCCGGCGCTCAGCCATGGGGAACGGCTTCGGCTCAGCCCGCCGCATCGTCCGGAGCTGACGCCCAGACCGTCCTCGAGGCCCACAAGACCCTGATGTCCGCCGACGAGGGCAACGTCAAGAAGTTCGAAAAGGTCGTCGAACTCGTCCAGAAGGACATCGACAGCCGCAACAGCGGCACGGAAAAGTAATCCGGGCGGTCCCCCCGCGCGATGAAGAATTTCATCAAATACCTGGAGTACCTGCTGGCGGTCCTGATCATGAAGCTCGCCAGGGCGTTGCCGCGCGGATTTTCCCGCTGGTTCGCCCGGACGGCCGCCCATGCCGGAGTCCGGTTTCCGCCCTTCGGCGGGCTGATCCGCAAGAACCTGAAGGCCGCCTTCCCGGAACTTTCCGACCGCGAGCGCTTCCGCATGTCGCGCGAATGCCTTGCCAGCCTCACCATGACCCTGCTCGACTTCTTCCGTCTGGAAAGCCATCCGGAGGAGTTCGAGAGCATGTATGTGACGCAGCCTCTCTGCGACGAGACGGGCCGGAAGTTCGTTTCCGACCGCGAGCATCCCTCGATCCTGATTGCGCCGCATTTCGGCAACTGGGAGCTTTCCGGCATGATTCTTGCGCTCCATTTCCACGCGAAGGTAGCCACGGTCGTCCGCACGCCGCAGAACAAATATCTGGACCGGCTGATCGCGTCCGGACGCATGGTCAAGGGCGTTCAGCTCATCTATTCCAAGGGCGGAATGCTCAAGCTGTTCCATGCGCTCCAGAACGGATATGTGGCCGGGATGCTGATTGACCAGAACACGCGCGTGGGGGAGGGCGGGGCCTTCGTGAATTTCTTCGGTCTGCCGTGTCCCGTGAGCCAGTCGCCTGCGGTGTTTGCGCGGAAACTGAACGCCAATGTTGCCGTGGGCGGATCGATCCGGCGTCCGGACGGAAAATACGATGCCTATCTCTTCCCGCTTTCGAAGCGCGGCGCGGAATATTCCTCCGATCTCGAACTTACGGAGGAGATCATGAAAGTTTCGGAGATGCTGATCCGGAAGGCTCCGGAACAGTATCTGTGGATGTACAAGCGGTTCCAGCATATTCCGCCGGACTGCCCGGAGGAACTGCGGAAGCGCTATCCGGATTATGCCCGCGTGCCGGACGAAGGCTTTTTCGATTCCCGCAGACGGCATCACTGTCTGGCGAAAAAATAGGGGATCCTGGTTTCCCCTGTCCGTCCTGTTTTTTCCTCCTTCCTGGAATCGTTTCCGATGCCGTTTTTCCGCTTGACTTTCCGCGAAAACGGGCTATCTTACCATTTGCAGTTTTTCAACCAAATCTGAAAGGTTCTTCAATGGAAATCAATGCCGAAGGCGATCTGATGGAAAAAATCGTGACGCTGTGCAAGCGCCGCGGATTCATTTTCCAAAGCTCCGAAATCTATGGCGGATTCAACGGATTCTGGGACTACGGTCCGTACGGCTGCCAGCTCAAGCGCGCCGTCGAAACCGCCTGGTGGGACTTCATGGTCAACCAGCGCGAAAACGTCGTCGGGCTTGATTCCACGATCATCTGCCACCCGAAAATCTGGAAGGCTTCCGGCCACATCGACCGCTTCGGCGACATCATGTGCGACTGCAGGGACTGCAAGACCCGCTTCCGCGTTGACCAGATGCCCGATCCCACGAAATGCACGAACTGCGGTTCCAAAAACCTTACGCCTCCGCGCGAATTCAACCTGATGATGAAGACCTACGTCGGTCCTGTCTTTGACGAAGAGCATGTGGCCTATCTCCGCGCCGAAACCTGCCAGCCCATCTTTGTGGATTTCAACCTGATCCGCATCGCCACCCGCATGCAGCTGCCCTTCGGAATCGCGCAGATCGGAAAGTCCTTCCGCAACGAAATCACGCCCCGCATGTTCACCTTCCGGTCGCGCGAGTTCTCCCAGATGGAAATGGAGTTCTTCACCTCCGACGAAGAATCCATGAAGTGGTACGAATACTGGCGCGGCGAACGCCGCCGCTTCTATAAGGACGTGCTCCATTTCGACGATTCCGAGCTCCAGTTCCATGAGCACGACAAGCTCGCGCACTACGCCAAGGCCGCGGTCGACATCGAATTCAAGTATCCGTTCGGCTGGGGCGAACTCGAAGGCATTCACCACCGCGGAACCTGGGATATGTCCCGCCATCAGGAATTCTCCGGCCAGAACCTCGAATATCTCGACCTCCGCACGAACAAGAAGTACCTGCCCACGGTCGTCGAAACCTCCGTCGGACTCGACCGCATGATTCTGGCGATCCTCGCCCACGGCTATGCCGAGGACAAGGCCCCCACCAAGAAGGAAGGCATGGAGGACGACGTCCGCATTGTGCTGCGCCTGCCCGCCATCATCGCGCCGGTCCAGGTCGCCGTGATGCCGCTTTCCAAGAAGCTCAACGACAAGGCCGAGGCTCTTCGCATGAAGCTCGCCCGGTTCTACCGCACCGAGTGCGACGTGACCGGAAACATCGGCAAGCGCTACCGCCGTCAGGACGAAATCGGCACGCCGTACTGCGTGACCTACGACTTCGATTCCGAAAACGACAACGCCGTCACGGTTCGCGAACGCGACTCCATGGCGCAGGAACGGATTCCGGTCGAAGGCCTCAAGGCCTATCTCGACAGCAAGATCTTCGGCTGGTAATCCCGAATCTGAAATCAGAAGACATGAAACGGGCGCCACGGCACGGAAATGCCGGACGGCGCCCGTTTTTTTCAGTTTATTCTTCTGGGTTAATACCTCGCCCCTTGGGGCGGCTTTCGATTTTTGAGGT
>CAZHPP010000045.1:0-13755 GCA_964534535.1 uncultured Victivallales bacterium
TTTCCACTTTTATACATTGCTGCACGCCTGAAAATACTTTTGGCAGGCATATCGACAATGTCGCCCGGCTTCAGATTTTCATGATGCCTGTTGAAAATGGCCACGTCGCCTTCCAGAACGCCGCGGTTCCGCAGCTTTGCGCTCTTCACGCGGAGCGCGAAAAGGTCATGGGCGCCGGCAGCGGAAATTCCCCCGAGCAGCGCCGCATCGCAGAACAGTTCCGTCTTGACGCCGCGGACGGTCGACGCGCCGGATTCCGGAAGCACCGGAATCTCCCGGAGCCCCGACGGCCGTCTCGTCCTGTGCTTCGGATGAGTCAGCACGATGCTGCGCGCCTTTGAGCTGCGCGTCAGATAATTCTTCCGCTGGAGCGCGCGGATATGCGCGAAAACAGTTGAGGTCTTGATCTTGAAATTGTCCGCAATCTCATAGACGCTCGGCGCCATGTTCGCAGTTTCCGTGAACTCCTCGATGAAGTCCAGAATGTTGCGCTGTTTCAGTGTCAGACCTTTCATTTCCTCTTCTCCTTGCTTTTTCCCGGGACATCCTGCCCCGATTTTTGGTTTATAATGGGGGATTTATTAAAACAAAGAACAATATTAACTGTTTTGGTTACAATATATCGCATAAAATGAAATAGTCAAGAAAAAAATCACAATATTTTTGGGCTCTGTTCTGCGTGATGACGGATGTCAAGGCATTTCCAAGGGGCTGCTTGTCCCTTCCCCCTCGGCAGGACTCAAAGAGCCCTGCACCCTGCGCGGAATTTCAATTTTTTGCGACCGTTTTCTGTCGGCCACCTGCCGGCCAGGAGGGCAAGCCCCCGTTTTTTCCGCTGGACTCCAAAATCCCGGGAAAACAGTCAACGTTTCGTACACAGCTGTCCTTTTACAAGCCGTCCGGAAGTCCCTGTTCCACTCAAAAAACGGGAGTCTGCAAAAAATATTCAATTTTTTTAAAACTGCTATTGACTTTTCATCAAACCCTCCGTACATTTCCGACAGCAAAAGGAAGGAGACGACATCATGGTCATGTATTGCCCTTATTGCGACATAGAGATCAATGAGAAACAGCTGGAAGCCGAAGACGGCTGCTGTCCGGAATGCGGTGCATTCATTTCCCCCGGCCTTGCCGTGGAAGGGGAAGATGACGATGAAAACGAAGGGGGAGACGGCGAAGAAGACGAATTCAGCGACGAATTCGGGGATGACGACGGCAGCGACAGCGCCGATGAAGGCAGCGGAGACTACGACGGCGGGAAAGACAGCTACGACCGCTGAACCGGCGTGATTTTCATGTTTTTCAGCAGGCGGGCCCGGCATGTTTTCCGGGCCCGCATTGTTTTTCCCTCGGAGAGGTCCGGGCTCCGAAAAAATAAAATTGCCCCCGGCTTGACATCGTTTTGAATGAATGATATGTTAACTGATGTTGTATTGAATCCGGAACAGACAGAACAATGGAGCATCCTCATGGGAAAACAGAGAATTTATGCGGACGGCGTGGAATCGGTCAGCCTCACGGAAGGCATGATCCGGATGGAACTCTTTGACGTTGCCCCGACCGAACAGGCGGCAAAGGACGCAGGGAAAGACCACGACGTCTTCGGTGAACTGATCATGACCCCGCAGGGATTCGTGCGCGCCTTCGGCGCCATGGAAGACCTGGTGAACAAGCTCGTCAAGGCCGGGATCATCCAGCGCAAGCCCGCAGCCCCGCAGAACGGCGGAGCCGCAGCTCCCGCCGCGCCGGTTTCCCCGAACTTCAACTGAAAATGCGCTGACGAATGACCCAGCAGCAGCAAAATATCGAAACGCTCTGCGTCTGCTTCCGCGAAATTGCGAAAATGCTTCCCCGCGCAGGCGACATTGATGCGTTCATCGCCGGAATCCCGCCGGAAATGACGGACTCCATGGACGTCTGCATGAACCTTGCGGACAAGCTGAAGCTTGCCCCGGAACACCGCTCCGACGTCACAGTCGACGAACTCGCCTCCTATTTCGGCGCGCCGATCTTCCTCCAGCTCAAGAATAAGAACTGGGTGATCTTCCTTGGCGTCCGCAAGCAGATCATCGCCGGAAAGGAGGAGGAGCGCTTCGCCATCTTCGACCCCCTCAGCGAAACCAAGGGCAAGATGCTCTTCCTCAAGAACGACCAGCTCGCCAAGGCATGGGAATGCCATGCCGTCTTCCTGAAAATCGAACTCCAGGGATGTTCCGTCGACGGCCGCCATACTTCGCTTTATTCGCTCGCCGCCATCGTCAAGCATCACGGCGGGGACACCGACGTGGCGCGGCTCATCCACGACTACGCGGTCTCCGAAGATGAACCGGCCCTGCGCCTGCTGAAAAAAATGGCCGAAGACCTCGATTTCTCCGCAAAGGAGATCACGGCCTCCTGGGACAAGCTCAAACGTCTCGGCGGCGCGTTCCCGTGCATGGGATTCAAACGCGACGGCACCAGCGCGATCCTCTGCGGAATGCGCGCGGTCCCGGTCAGCACCGTGAAGCAGGCGCTGCCGGACGCCGAAGTCAGGACCACCGGAGTCCCGCCTCCGGCCGAGCCGGTCAGGGAACAGATCGCCACCGACGCGGAAAAGACCGCTCCCGAACCCAAGTCGGATATCGCCAAAGTCGAACTCGAAACCCCGATGAAGGAGCCCGAGCTCAAATACGAGCTCGCCGTGTGGGACCCCATCGCGAAGGACGGACGCCGTCCCGCCATGAAGTTCATTCCGCAGGACGAATTCGAAAAAATCTTTTCCGGGCACATTCTGCTCCTCAAGAAGCATTATTCGATCCTGGACGAGGATCAGCCGTTCGGACTCCGCTGGTTCATCCCGGAGTTCTACCGCCAGCGCACGCTGCTCGGACAGGTGGCGCTCGCGATCCTTTCGATCAGCCTGATCGGGCTGGTGATCCCGCTCTTCTTCCAGCTGGTCGTGGACAAGGTGCTCCTGCATCAGAGCTACAACACGCTCACCGTGCTTACCGTCGCCGTGGTCGTGGCGCTCGTCTTCAACGCGGCGCTCGACTATCTGGAAAAATATTTTCTGCTTTACGCCACGAACCGGATCGACATCCGGCTGGCGATCCGCACGTTCGCCAAACTGCTGAGCCTGCCGGTCGACTTCTACGAGCGCATCTCCTCCGGCGTGCTCCTCAAGCACATGCAGCAGACCGAACGGATCCGCTCGTTCCTTTCCGGAAGCCTGTTCTTCTCGATTCTGGAACTGCTTTCGCTCGTGGTGTTCCTGCCGTTCCTGCTGGTCTACAGCGCGCGGCTCACGCTGATCGTGCTGTTCTTCACCTTCCTGATGGCGCTCGTGATTGCGCTTCTCATCAGGCCGTTCCAGGTGCGTCTGGAGGAACTTTACATGGCCGAGGGCAAGCGCCAGGGAATGCTGGTGGAGACCATCCACGGAATCCGCACCGTCAAGTCCCTTGCGCTCGAACCCACCCAGCAGCGCAAGTGGAATGACACGGCGGCCTTCGCGATCACGCGCTATTTCCGCGTGGCGAAAATTTCCATCGCCGCCCGCACGATCTGCGACTTCCTGGAAAAGGCCATGTTCGTGGCTGTGATCGCCTACGGCGCAAAGGCCGTGTTCGACCACACGCTCACCGTCGGCGAACTGATCGCGTTCCAGATGCTTTCCGGACGCGTGACCGGGCCGCTCGTGCATATCGTCGGACTGGTCCACGAATACCAGCAGACCGCCCTTTCCGTCAAGATGCTCGGAGTCGTGATGAACTGTCCCGGAGAACAGGTCGGCGGCTCGCTCCACCACCAGCTCCGCGGAGAACTTTCCATCGACAACGTGAACTTCCAGTATACGCCGGACGGCCCGCGCGTGATCAAGGACTTCACGCTCCACATCGCCCCCGGCACGACCGTGGGACTCGTCGGCCGCTCCGGTTCCGGAAAGACCACGCTCACCAAGCTGATCCAGGGGCTTTATCCGCTCCAGGGCGGAATCATCAAGTTCGACGGGATCGACATCCGCGAAATCGACCGTTCCAGCCTCCGTTCCAACATCGGAATCGTGCTCCAGGACAACTATTTCTTCCACGGGACCGTCCGCGAAAACCTTTCCCTCACCAAGAAGGAAGCCTCCATGGAGGAGGTCATCTACGCCTCCCGCATGGCCGGGGCGGACGAATTCGTGCAGAAGATGTCCCGCGGCTACGACTCGATGCTGGAGGAGAACGCCTCCAACCTTTCGGGCGGCCAGCGCCAGCGGCTCGCGATCGCCCGCGCGCTGCTCCCGAACCCGCGCTTCCTGATCTTCGATGAAGCCACCAGCGCGCTCGACCCTGAAAGCGAAACGCTCGTCCGCAGAAATCTGAAGCTGATCGCCCGCAACCGCACCGTGTTCATCATTTCGCACCGCCTTTCCGTCCTCTGCCGCGCAAACCAGATCGTGGTCATGGACAAGGGCGAGCTCAAGGAGCAGGGCACCCATGCGGAGCTGATCGCGAAAAAAGGCATTTACGCCGAGTTCTGGCGTCAACAGATGGGAACCGAAGACGATGTTTAACCTGATCAAGCAGAAGAAGGCCCCCCTGCGCGAGGCCGCCGAGTTCCAGCCGGACGCCATCATGCTGGAGTCCCAGCAGCCCGCGGTCCCCATGCAGATCGTCTGGTGGCTTGTGATCGCGCTTATTGTGATCTTCATTGTCGGAGCGTGCATTTTCAAGGTCGACAAGATCGTCGGCGCCGACGGCAAGGTCATCACGACCCGCCCCCCGATCACCATGAAGCCCTATGAGCTCACGGTCGTGCGGAAGGTCCATGTCCGCGTGGGCGACCGCGTCAAGAAGGGAGACATCCTGTTCGAGTTCGACCCCACTGTCAACGCCGAGGACCTCAAGCGTCTGGAAGAACAGCTTGCGAGCTTCCGCGCCAACAGCCGCCGGCTCCATTTCGAACTCCGCCAGGGCTACAAGGGCGACTACGTCCTCCCGGCTCCGTCTTCCCGCGACGACGAGCTGCAGAAGGACATCTTCATTTCCCGCAAGAACTACTATCTCAGCAAGATCGAGGCCTACGACTCCACGATCAAGCGCTATCAGGACGTGCTGAAGACCCTCGCGACCACCAAGGAAAAATACGCCGACCGGGAAAAAGCCCTGAAGCGCATCGAAAAAATGATGTCCGACCTCCACGGCAAGAACGTGGTCAGCCTCAAGGACTACCTCGACACCGAAATCCAGACGATCGGCATGGCGATCCAGATGGACCAGTTGCTCATGAACATTGTGGAAAACCAGCAGCAGGTCAAGGCGACCGAGGCCGAACGCAGCGCCTTCATCCGCGACTGGCAGAAGCAGATGGTCGAAGACCTCGTCACGGTCGACCGCAACCTCATTTCCTATGAAAAGGAAGTGCCCAAGGTCCGCATGAAACTTTCCAACACGGAACTCCGCGCCCCCTGCAGTGCCGTGGTGCATGAAATCGCGCCCTTCCAGGAAGGCTCCGCGGTTCGCGAGGCCGAAGCGCTCGTCACGCTGATTCCGCTTTCCAACAGCATCGAGGCTGAAATCAACATTCCCGCCCAGGACATCAGCCTCGTCCGGCTGCATGACAAGTGCCGGCTCAAATTCGACGCCTTCCCCTTCCAGCAGTGCGGAACGCTCGACGGCGAAATCATCTACATTTCGCGGGACGCCTTCCAGCAGCGCGCTCCCGGCATGGGCTCCGAGTTCGGCGACGACGGCGGACGGCTCGCGCAGAATTCCCAGGGCGTGACCTATCAGGCGCGTGTGCGCATCTCCGGCAAGTTCCTGCCGTACGCGGGAAGCCCGGAAATCCTGCCCGGCATGAGGCTCCGCGCCGAAATCAAGGTCGGCCGGCGCACGATCATCAACTACATCGTCAATCCCTTTGTCAAGGCGCTTGACGAGTCGATCCGCGAACCGTAGGAATCACTTTCCGGCCCGGCCGCGCAGGAACTTTGCGCATCCGAGGAAGAACAGCGGCGCATAATAGAGCAGACCCGGCACGGCAAGCGCCATGCCGCCCGCCGCGCAGCATCCGATCGAACGCTGGCTCATTGCGCTCGGCCCTTCCGCGAACACCAGCGGCAGAGTCCCGAAGATGAATGCGGAAGCCGTCATCACGATGGCGCGGAAACGCAGATTCGCTCCTTCTTCCGCGGCTTCCCGCATCCCCGTTCCGGAACGGAAGCTCCGCACGGCGAAGTCCGCGATCAGAATTGCCGTCTTGCACGCCATTCCGAACAGCAGGAGCAGCCCGATCTTCGTATAGAGATTTCCCGCGATTCCGGAAAGATTCAGCAGGATCAGCGCTCCGGGAAACACGAACGGGACCGTCAGCACCACGGCAAGCGGCAGAATCCAGCTTTCGTAAAGCGCCGCCAGGAACAGATAGATGAAGAGCAGCGCCAGCGCAAAGACGTACGGCGCCGCGTTTCCAGCCTCGGCCTGCTGGAAGGACATGCCGCTCCATTCGAAGTCGGCCGAGGGCGGCAGCGTTTCGCGGGCGATGGCGCGCATTTCGTCCATGGCTTCGCCGGAACTGAAGCCCGGGGCCGGTTCGCCCTCGATCGGCACGCAGAGCCTCAGGTTGAAGCGGGTCAGCGATTCCGGGGCTGTTTCCCGTGAAAGCTTCACCAGCGAGGCGAGCGGCACCTGCGCCCCGCCGGTCCCGGCCACATACAGGCTGTTCAGTTCCCGTTCGAGGTCTCGGTATCGCTGTTCCGACTGGACGAACACCCGGTAGACTCGTCCCCCGCGGTTGAAGTCGTTCACGCAGAGGGCTCCGGTCGAGGCCGAAAGCATGTCGTTCACGGCTTTGACGGAAACGCCGGACGCCATGGCCTTGACGCGGTCGAGCGTCAGGACGATCCGCGTTTCTTCCGGATTCCAGACGGAGAACACGTTCCGCAGCTTCGGGCTGGCGGAGGCGCGTTCGAGCACGGCATCATAGCTGGATTCGAGTTCGCGCCAGTCTCCGGAAAGATTCCGCAGCATGAAGTTGAATCCGCCGGAAAGGCCGATCCCCGGAATCGCCGGCGGCAGGAACGCCATATAGAACGCCTGCGGAAATGCGAACGAGGCCCGCTGGATCGCTTCGAGTTCGCGGCCGATGGAAAGACCGCGGTCCAGCCGCTTTTCCCAGCCGTCCAGCACCACCAGCAGGAACGCGCTGTCGGATTCCGGAACGGATTCGACGGCATTGAGTCCCGCGATGGCGAGGACGTCCTTCACGCCCGGAATCCGGGCAAAACTTTCCGAGGCGGCGCGGCAGGCGGCTTCCGTGCGTTCCAGCGACGCGTTCTGCGGGAGCTTCACGCTCACGAACACGGCGCCGGAATCCTCCTCCGGAATGAACCCGCCCGGAAGTTTCGAGAACCACCAGAACACGGCAAGGGAAAAGAGGACGAAGGCGGTTCCGGCCGTCACGGGATGATTCAGGAATCCTGAAAGGCTTTTCCGATAGCCTCCGGCAATCATTCCGAATACGGCGTTGAATCCGCGCTCGAAGCGGTTCGGAATGCGGTCGGGATCGTGCCGGAGAAACATGGCGCCGAGCGCGGGGCTCAGGGTCAGCGCGTTGAAGGCCGAAATCGTCACGGCTGCACTGATCGTGACCCCGAACTGGCGGTAAAGCGCTCCCGTGATTCCGGGCAGGAAACAGATCGGCAGGAACATGGCGAGCAGGACGGCGGTCGTGGCGAGGACCGCCCCCGTGATCTGCGACATCGACTTGACCGCGGCATCGCGAGGCCGGAGTTTTTCATCGCGTATCAGCCGATGGATGTTCTCGATCACGATGATCGCGTCGTCGACCACGATTCCGATCGCCAGGATCAGCGCGAACAGCGTGACCAGGTTCAGCGAAAAACCGGCAGCCTTCAGCACCGCGAACGATCCCAGAATGCTGACCGGAATCGCCAGCAGCGGCACCGCCGCCATGCGCCAGTCCTGCAGAAACAGGAACACCACCCCGGCTACCAGCAGGACGGCCAGCAGAAGAGTCCGCACAACGTCCCGGATCGAAAGACGCACCGCCTGAGTCGAATCGTACTGGATTTCCCAGCTCATTCCGGCCGGGAAGCGGGCGGAAAGCCGCTTCATGACGGACTCCGCGCCCTTTGCGGTGGCCAGCCCGTTCGCGCCCGGACGCCGGTAAAGCACGAGCACCGCGGCGGGACGGCCCTTCAGCGAGCCGGAGGTCGTGTATTCTTCGGCTCCGAGCTCGACCCGGGCGACGTCTCCGAGACGTACGCAGGCCCCGTTTCGATCCGCGCGCAGGACGATTTTCCGGAACTCCTCCGACGAACGGAGTCTCCCGCCGGTCTTGATGCTGAAGCGGAACGCGGTCCCCGGCGCAGAGGGAGATGCGCCGGCAGCCCCCGACGAAACGACCGTGTTCTGCTCTTCAATCGCGCGGACGGCGTCCTGCGGGGAAAGCCCGAGCGACGCGAGCTTCGCATTGTCGAACCACACGCGGAACGACCAGGGGCTTCCGCCGTAGAGGGAGACTTCGGCGATCCCGGGCACACGTTTGAGTTCATCGGAAAGATTGGTTTCCGCATAATTGGCGAGCTCAAGCGAATTCATGGCGCCGTTTCCCGAGCGCAGGGCAATGGCAAGCAGGATGCTTCCGGACTGTTCCCGCGTGACGACCCCCTGTTTCCGCACGGCTTCCGGCAGACGCGGTTCAGCGCGGGAGACGCGCGCCCGGACATTCTGCAGCGCGGTTTCGGAATCGGTTCCCGTGCGGAACGTGACCGTGATCACGGCGGAGCCGGAATTCGAGGCTGTGGACTTCATGTAAATCATGTCCGCCGCGCCGTTGATCTGCTGTTCGAGCGGTTCCACGACCGAGTTCAGAAGCGTTTCGGCATCCGCTCCGGGGAACTGCGCCGAGACCGTGATCTGCGGAGGGGCGACCTCGGGATATTTCCCCGCGGGCAGCGTGAAGAGCGCAAGAATTCCGCAGATCGTCACCACGACGGCCAGCACCATGCACAGATACGGCCGTGAAATGAAGAAGGAATCGTTCACGGAACCACCTCCGTCTTTACGCCCGGACGGAGCAGCGGCAGTGCGGAAACGACGGCCTTTTCGCCGCGGGAAAGCCCGCGGAGCACCAGCGAAAAGCGTCCGGGACCAGGTTCAGTTTCGACCGGACGCGCCTCCGCGGTTCCTTCCGCGTTCCGCACGAAGACAAAGGTTCCGGAACCGTTCCGCCGGATTGCCTCCGAATCGATCATGAGGTGTTTTTTTGCCGGAACTTCTGAAAGTTTCACGCGGACGAACATTCCGGGCATCAGCGCGCGGCGCGGATTCGGGAACACGGCCTGGACCGGAAGGCTCGCCGTGGAGACTTCGACCGCATTTTCCCAGAATTCCAGTCTGCCGGAGAGGACTTCTCCGGAACCGGGGACCTCCAGGGAAACGGCCAGCCCCGGCGGGACGCCGGACTGGAATTTTTCCCGGAATTCCGGCGGAAGAAACGAATCCGGAATCCCGAACTCCACGCGCACCTCGTCGATGAAAAGAATCGAGGCAAGCGTCTGCGAGGGGCCGGAAATATAGACTCCCGCGTCGGCGCGGGAAAGCCCGATCCAGCCGTCGAACGGTGCGGAAATCACCGTATAGGAAAGATTCAGCTCGGCCTGGGCGAGCGCGGCCTTCGACGCATTGAGGGAAGCCGAGGCGGAATCGAGCTCGGCGCGGGCAAGATCGAATTCGCTCGGCGGCGCGATGTGCGATTCCAGAAGCTCCTTCGTCCGGCGGAACTGAAGCTGCGCGTTCACGAGCCTGGCTTCGGCGGCCGCGAGCCTTGCCGCGGCGTCGGCCCGCGCCAGCTCGTACTGGCTCCGTTCGATGCGGTAAAGCACGGTTCCCTTCTTCACATAGGAGCCTTCCCGGAATGAACGTTCCGTCAGGAACCCGTTCACGCGCGAGGTGAGCGTTACGCTCCGGAACGGCTTCACGCGCGCCGCAAGTTCCGCGGAAGGCGAAAATTCTCCCTCGACCACGGCGAATTCCTTCACGGGAACGGCCTGCGGCAGGGCGGATGCGGCAGGCCGCCGTCCGCACGAACAGAGAACGAATGCCGCGGCAAGCACGGCGGCTGTGATTCGATACTGCGGTCTCATAAAAAAATCCCCCCGGATTTGATGATGTTCGGCTGCTAGCGGCTGACGGCGGCGTCGAGCCGCGCGGCGGCATTCGAAAGTTTGAACAGGGACGATGCCGCGGCGGCGGACGCCCGGACGTAATTCAGCTGGGCTTCGTTGAGCCGGGTGATCCCCACGCTTCCCGCCCGGTATTCCCGCGCCACATCGTCCCGCTGCTGTTCGAGCACGCGCAGGTTCTCGCGCGAAAGGGCCAGAAGTTTCCGGCACTGGCGGAATTCGGCGGCGGAACTGCGGACGTCCTGGACGACGGCAAGCCATTTTGCTGCCCCTTCGAGTTCGGTGGAACGGAGATTCTCGCGGGCTTCCCGGACTGCGTTGTACCGCGCGAAGCCGTTGAACAGCACGAGCGACGCATTGACTCCGTAGTCGAACGAATTCCCGCGGATCTGAAGCTGTCCGGCGATGTTCCCCGCGGAGGAACTGTTGCCCGTCTCGATGTTGGAATACCCGGCGAAGGCGGAAACCTTCGGCAGGAACGCGCCCCAGCTTTTCCAGAGTCCGGCCTCGGAAAGACGCAGTTTTTCACGGAAGATTTTCAGGTCGGGACGGTTGGCCAGCGCAAGATTCAGGAGAAGATCGGGGTCGGGTTCGAGACTTTCCCCCAGCCTCCGTTCGATTTCGCCGCGGCGGAGCTTCAGTCCGGGCGGCAGGGCTCCGCGGCGGTAGCCCATCAGATTTGCGAGCGCAAAGGTTCCGAGCTCGCACTGATATTCGGCGGAAACCATGCTCTCCTTCGCGGAAATGACTTTGCCGCGGAAATTCAGGACGTCGGCGCGGGAGGCGGTGCCGGCTTTGCGCCGGAGTTCGGAATCCTTCAGCATGTCCTGCTGGAATTCGAGGTCGGCGAGCGCGATCCGCTTCTGTTCCTCCGCGAGGAGGATGTTGTTCCAGGCGTATGCCACGCCGCGCAGAAGGATGCGCTTCGAATCCTCCTCCATCGCCGTGCGGATGCTGCGGTTCCGGATCGAGGAGACCAGGTTGAACTCGCGCGAAAGTCCGTCAAAGACGACCCAGTTCGCCTGAACGAGAGAATAGGAAAAGAACGTGTTGTCGGAAACGCTGTAGCCGTCGGTCGGCGGACCGCGGAACACGTCCTGTCCCACGGAAACTCCCGTGAAGACGGAGGGCGAGTATGCGCCGAGCGCCTGATAATAGCGGAATTTGGCGGCCTCCAGCGCGCTTGCGGCCTCCAGAAGGGTCGGATTGTTCCGAAGGGCGAGCTCCTTCGCCCGGTCGAGCGTGAGGGAGTCGGTCCCCTTCAGCAGTTCGAACTGAGGATCGCGCGCCTGTTCCGTGTAGGAAACTTCGTCGACGAGCGCGCCTTCGTGACGGCATGAAGACAGGACCAGACACAGAAAAAGGCCCGGAAATGCGGGCAGAAGAAATCTCATCGGCAATCCCCCCGGTTTGCTTGCGTTTAAAATAACGGCGCGGAGGGGAGATTGCAAGCGTCAGAAACAGAAAAATGAGCGGAGGGCGAATAAAAGGAAGCCGTTCCCCGCAGAATCCGCAGGGAACGGCCGGCTGTAAAAAAGTTCCGGAAACTTCAGAAGTTTTCGGGAAGAATCTCGAAGAACGCCTTCGGATGCTTGCAGACCGGGCAGATCTCCGGAGCCTTCGTGCCGACGACCACGTGTCCGCAGTTGCGGCAGATCCAGTGCTTTTCGTCCAGACGGATGAACGCCTGATTCGTCTCGACGTTCTTCAGAAGCTTCAGATAGCGCTCCTCGTGGCGTTTCTCGATGGCCGCGACGCGCTCGAACAGGTGGGAAATCTCGCTGAAGCCTTCGGCCTTGGCGACTTCGGCGAAATTCTTGTACATTTCAGTCCATTCGCCGTGTTCTCCGGCCGCTGCGGCCTTGAGGTTTTCCGCCGTGGTGCCGATTCCGTTCAGATATTTGAACCAGATCTTGGCGTGTTCCTTTTCGTTGCCGGCGGTCTCCTCGAAGATGGCCGCGATCTGTTCGAAGCCTTCCTTGCGCGCCGCGCTGGCGAAATAGGTGTATTTGTTTCTGGCCTGTGATTCCCCTGCGAATGCGAATGCGAGATTTGCTTCCGTCTTGCTGCCTTTGAGTTCCATGTTCCGATCCTCCTTGAGATTGGTTGTTGTTGCGGGACTGACAGAGGAACTATAATAATAATTCCTGAAAAATCAAGTCCGATCTTGAAAAAACGTTATGAAAACAGACACTTCCGCCCGGGGAAATGTTCAGTCCATCAGGCGGGAAATGGCGAATGCCTGGAGCTTTGCGTCGACTCCGACCCCTGCGGCGGCCTGCTTTTCGAGGAAGGCTGCGAGCTCAAGACGCGGCACGGCAAAGGTTTCGATGTCCTCCGTCTCGTCAAAGTGCGTATGCCGGTCCTTCTGAGCGGATTCGTCGACGTCGGCGAAGGCCGTCACGAGGGATTCCCCGCTGAGTCCGGGCGAGTTGAAGGAGCGTCCGAAAAGACGGCGGACAGTTCCGGAATATCCGGTCTCCTCCTTGAGTTCGCGGACGGCCGCGAGCGCGGGGTCCTCCCCCGGCTCGATGAGTCCGGCGGGAAATTCGAGCAGGAGCTTTCCTGCGGGGGGACGGAACTGGCGGACGAGGAGCAGGCGGTCGGAAGGCATCATGCGGGCGATCACGACGATGGCGCCGGCGCATTTTCTGCGGTCAACGGCTTCCCACACGCGTGCGGTTCCGCGGTTGTCCGTGTAGGCGATGTTGACCAGCTCCAGCCATTTTCCGCCGGCGACGGCGGATTTCGAATCAATTTTCATGAAAAACTCCATAATTTCGGGGATTTGAATTTGACAAAACAAATCCCGCGTGGTATAATATAGCACAGTTTATTCATTTGTCTTGTCAGGATAACACTTTTTCCGTGTTATTTCCGACCCCCTGTCACTCATCCCAAAAGCACGCGGAGATTTTTCATTGAAGGTTTACGGTCTGACCGGCGCGCCCGGCTGCGGAAAATCCACTGTTCTTTCCATCTTCGGAACCTGCGGCTGGAAATGCCTTGACGCGGATTCCGTCTGCCGCAGACTTCATGAGACGCCGGGCGGCGAACTCCACCGCGCCATGAGGGAGCGCTGGGGCGCGGAAATCCTGGAAAAGGACGGAACGACCTGCCGCGCGGAAACGGCAAGGCGCGTGTTTGCGGACGGTGCCGAACGCGCCTGGCTGGAGGAACGGATTCTTCCGCTCGCCCATGCGGAGGCGCTCAGAACCATTGCGGCGTTTCCGGAGGATTCCCGCGTGATGTTCGAAGTCCCGCTCCTCTTCGAAAAAGGGTGGAATTCCGGACTCGCCGGAACCATTGCCGTGTGGTCGGACTTTGAAATCCGGATGGCAAGACTTCTGAAGCGCGGCTGGTCCAGGGAACATGCCCTGGCCCGGATGAACTCGCAGTTTTCCGCGGAAAAAAAACTGGAGCTCGCAGAGTATGGAATCATCAACAGCGGTTCCCTCGGCGAACTCGAAAAACAATGTCTTGAATTGAACTTGCAATTACAGGAGAAATAAAGTCATGGAAAATGAAGCGCAGAATCCGAATCCGGAAAACTCCGGCGCGGAAAAACAGCCCGTAAAACCGCA
>CAZHPP010000046.1:0-13685 GCA_964534535.1 uncultured Victivallales bacterium
GACCATCGAGACCACTCTCGACGTCGTCGAAGGCATGCAGTTCGACAAGGGCTACATCTCCCCGTACTTCATCACGAACGCCGAATCCATGGAAGCGACCCTCGAGGACGCCTACATCCTGATCAACGAGAAGAAGATCAGCAACCTGAACGACCTTCTGCCCCTGCTGCAGGCCGTTGCCAAGACGGGCAAGCCGCTCCTCATCATCGCGGAAGACGTCGAAGGCGAAGCTCTCGCCACGCTGGTCATCAACAAGATGCGCGGCATCCTGAACGTCTGCGCCGTCAAGGCGCCGGGCTTCGGCGACCGCCGCAAGGCCATGCTCGAGGATATCGCAATCCTCACGGGCGGCACCTGCATCTCCGAAGACCTCGGACTCAAGCTCGAATCCGTCGGAATCGACAAGCTCGGCAAGGCCAAACGCATCACGGTCGCCAAGGAGAACACCACGATCGTCGAAGGCGCCGGCAAGCAGTCCAACATCCTCGCCAGAGTCAATCAGATCCGCAAGCAGATCGAAGAGACCACCAGCGACTATGACCGCGAAAAACTCCAGGAACGTCTGGCCAAGCTCGCGGGCGGCGTCGCCGTCATCAACGTCGGTGCGGCCACCGAAACCGAAATGAAGGAAAAGAAGGCCCGCGTCGAAGACGCGCTCCATGCAACCCGCGCGGCCGTCGATGAAGGAATCGTCCCCGGCGGCGGCGTCGCGCTCATCCGCGCCGCGTCCGCTCTCAAGGACATCAAGCTCTCCGGCGACGAGGCCATCGGCGTGCAGATCGTTGCGCGCGCCATTGAAGAGCCTCTCCGCACGCTCGCGGCCAACGGCGGCTACGAGGGCAGCGTCATCGTCAAGACCGTTGCCGAAAGCAAGGGCAATGAAGGCTTCGACGTGGCGACGGGCAAGTACGTCGACATGCTCAAGGCCGGAATCATCGACCCGAAGAAGGTCACGCGCTCCGCTCTGCAGAACGCGGCCTCCATTTCCGCACTCCTCCTCACCACGGAATGCCTCATCACCGAGATTCCGGAAGAGAAGAAGGCTCCTGCAATGCCGGAAGGCGGCATGGGCGGCGGAATGGGCGGTATGGGAGGAATGGGCGGCATGATGTAATTCATCCCGCGTCCGTACCGGACAGACTGCATTACGGCGAAGCCCTGGAAGATTTCCTCTTCCGGGGCTTCGTTTTTTTAAATGAAAAGGCTCTGTTCTGTGGAATGACTGATTTTTAATGCATTTCCAATGGGCTGCTCGCCCCTTGAACCCTCGGCAGGACTCAAAGAGCCCTGCACCCTGCGCAAAAAATTCAATTTTTGCGCTCGTTTTTTGTCGACACCTGTCGACCAGGGGGAAAACTGGAAGTTTTCCCCCTGACCCCAAAATCCCTGAAAAAACAGTCAACGTTTCGTACACAGCCAATGAAAATTCCCGGGATCAGGAAAGCAGCTTCTGAATTTCCTGAAGTTTTCTTCCGAATATGATGAAATCTTTTTCAGGATTCCAGTAATAAAGAAAGACCTTGTCAATCCGGGCAGTCATTTCCCGATATTCTTTGCCGGGAGGACCGCTGATCAGTTCTTTGAACGTTTCCGCCGGAGTCTCCCGCGTCAGAATGGAATCCGACGAAACGGAATAAACCCACTGGGCTCCGGCAAAGCAGATAACAGCACACGACTGGCAGCTCAATGTTTCTTTCAGACGTTTGAGAAACAGTCCGTAATCATATTCATAAGCGTCATAATGGGCGTGCCATCCATGAAATGACAGCGTGAAGGTTCCGTCCAGGTCGATATAAAGGCTTTCTCCCCCCGGAAAGGGATTCCTGACTTCTATTCCCGGATGTCCATCCGCAAGAAAGTCATAGTCCTCTTCCGCATTGGAATGGATTACGATTTCATGTCCGGAGCAGCATTCGAGAATCTCATCCTTTTTTGTTGTCGTGTCCGGAATCTCGTGGTAATAACCGTCCGGCATTTTTTCTTCTGTCATTTTCAACCTCCTCTGGTTGACAGAACAGATGATAGCACGGACGGCAGACATTTTTTGTCCACTCAATGAACGAATCCGATAAAAAGACTCCGGCGGGCTGAACCCGGTCCGGAGTCTTCTGCAGACGCTGCGGCGTCCTTTTTATTTCTGAGGCAGAACGTCCGTCTTCTGCTTCGCCAGCGTGCCCGCAAGGAGCAGAACCGCAATCGCAGCGGCAAAGTAATAGGCCGTCTCAAGAGGAAGTCCGAGTCCCATCGGACGCGGTTTCCAGAGAATGTATGTAATCACGATGAAGCCCATGAAGAGTCCCGGCACGGCCGCGACGATCCACGGCTTGCCCGCGCGGAAAAGCCACGCGGCGGCGGCATAGAGCGTCACGACGGCAAGCACCTGGTTGGCCCATGCGAAATACCGCCAGAGCTGGGCAAAGGAGCTGGCGCTCTGGTTGGACCACCAGAGGAGCAGTCCCACAAGCACAACCATCGGCGTGCAGACGATGAAGCGGTTCACGATCGGCTTCTGCGGCAGATGGATAAATTCGGCCACGCTCATGCGGAGGCTCCGCAGGGCGGTGTCTCCGGAAGTGATGGCCAGGATGATGACCGCGATCACGGTGACGACGTCAAGTCCGCTCCAGAGAAGGTCGTTTGTGATCTTCGTCAGGGCAGTGGTTTCCTTGGCGGCCATCATGTCCGGGAACTTGTTGTAGATCGCCATGGCGGCGCCGGCCCAGATCATGGCAATCACGCCCTCCACGATCATCATGCCGTAGAAGACGGCCCGGGACTGATGCTCGGAGCTCATGGTGCGGGCCACGATCGGGCACTGCGTGCCGTGGAATCCGGAAATGATTCCGCAGGCGATGGTGACGAAGAGCATCGGGAGAATGGGCTGGCCGTTGGCGGCCGTCCACATGCGGGCGCGGAACGCGGCGGTTTCCGTCAGGAGTTCCGGCTGCTTGAATCCGGCGACCGTCAGCGCAATGAAGAGCGCGAATGTGCCGATGAGCAGCATGGCTCCGAAGAACGGATAAATCTTGCCGATGATCTTGTCAACAGGAAACAGCGTGGCCGCAATGTAGTAAAGGAAGATCACCACGACGGCGGGCCAGAACATGTTGCCGGGGATCAGTTCGTCGGCAAGTCCGGCCGGCACGTTGATGAACACGGCGACCACGAGCAGCAGGACCAGGGACATGAAGACAAGAAAGATGCGGGAGAAGATATGGCCGAGGTTCTTTTCCACAATGCTGGGCAGATTGTCGCCGTCCTCGCGGACGGACATCATGCCGGCCAGAAAGTCGTGGGTCGCGCCGCCGATGATGTTGCCGACGGGGATGATGAGGAAAACGATTTCGCCGAATTTGATTCCCAGGATCACGCCGATCACGGGACCGATTCCGGCGATGTTCAGCAGCTGGAGCAGCATGTTTTTCCAGTGGGGAAGAACCACATAGTCCACGCCGTCCGGATGCTTGACGGCCGGAGTCGCCCGGTTGTCGGGACCGATGATGCGTTCGATCAGTGCGCCATACGTAAGATACCCCAGCACCAGCAGCAGAATGCCGCCGAGAAAGTAATACATTTCCTCCACCTCATTTTGTTAATATGGTTTTTTCACTTTTTAATATAACATTTGAATGCGGGTTTTGCAAATAAATTAACACGCCCCAAGGAGCAGGGTATTAACCCGGAGAAATGAATTTGAGAGTCTGGATGCGTTTTTTCCCGGCGGCAGACATTGATTGCAAAAAAAATTCTCCGGGAAGGATCACTGCTTCCCGGCAGAATCCAGCCAGGCAAGCCCCTCTTCGACCGTCGTGAACTCACCGTCGAGCTGGGCTTCAAAGCAGCGCTTCAGGACCTCCCCCATCTCAATTCCCGGCTTCATCCCCCGCGCAATCAGATGACGCCCCAGAATCAAAGGCTTCGGCACGGAAGAGGCAATCGAAAGCTTCTCCACCCGCTCCGTAAACCGTTCCAGCAGCTTCAGACTCTCCGGCACGCCCGGATTCTTCGTCCCCAGAATGTCGCACTCCGCCACCTTCCGCAGAAGGTCCATGCGCCCCACCGCCAGCGAAAGACGCCGGTACGCACGGTCCGACGCGTTTTCATCCAGAAACGACATCGGGCGCATGTGTTCCAGCACAAGCGGGATCACGCGCGGCGCAAGATCGGTCCGCTGCCAGATCCGGGCAATGAAATCGCGGGCCGGCTGTTCCCCCGCGGGTTCGTGTCCGTGGCTGCGGATTGCACCGTCTCCGCAGAGGACCGAAGTCGCCGGCTTGCCGAAATCGTGACACAGCACCGCAAGCGCAAGCACCAGATCATCGTCGGCATTTCCGGTGCGGCGCGGAGGAACGGCGTCAAGCGCCAGCAGCGTATGGGTCCAGACGTCGCCTTCCGGATGCCACACGGGGTTCTGGGCGCAGCCGATCAGACGTTCCAGTTCGGGATAATACCGGATCCAGCCGCAGTCCCGGAGAAAATTCAGTCCGCGCGAAGGTTCCGTTCCCTTCAGAAGCAGTTTTTCCCATTCGCCCTCGAGCCGTTCCGGCGGCAATTCGTCCTGACGGATCTGCGAGCAGAGTCTGACCGTCTCCGGCGCAACATCAAACCGGAAGCGCGCGGCAAACTGCATGGCGCGCAGCACGCGCAGAGGGTCTTCCGTAAAATGGGAACTCACATGGCGCAGAATTCCGCGCTTCAGGTCATCGATTCCATGCCACGGGTCGATCACCTCGCCGGAAAGCGGATCGCACATCACGGCGTTCAGGGTGAAATCGCGGCGCGCGGCCGCTTCGGAAAAGGAGAGGTCCGGAGTGGTTTCCACCAGAAAACCGCGGTGGCCGGCGCCGGTCTTGTTTTCGGTCCGCGGGAGCGCAAGGTCGATTTCCAGATGATGCAACTTGATTACGCCGAAGCTCATGCCCACGAGGTCAAGCCCGAAATCGCTTTGCAGGGTTTTGATGATTCCGTCCGCGGAAAGACCGTAAATTTCGAGGTCAAAGTCCTTGCAGGGAATTCCGAGAAGAGCGTCGCGGACGCATCCGCCGACCAGCAGGGCGCGTCCCCCCGCCTGCTTCAGCATGGAGGCGATTTTCAGGACGGCGGAAAAAGTTTCCGACGGGTCAAAGACGGGTGAATTTTTCATGTGAGACGGATGATGTTGGCATTTTTGAAATGGTCGTCGCCCGGCAGTTCGGTATAGGCGTGAAAGACCTGTTCTGCGGGAGCGATCTTTTCCAGAAACGCGAGTTTTGAGGGTGCGTCGAGGTCGGCCATGGCGTCGTCGGCAATTACAACGGGTTCTTTCCCGAGCGTTTCGCCGACAGCTTCAAATTCGGCCATCTTGAGGGCGAGCGCGGCGATCCGGCACTGTCCGCGGGAACCGTAAAACCGCAGGACCGAACCGTTGGCGTTGAATTCGAGATCGTCGTGATGCGGGCCGACGGACGCCGATCCGCGCATCCGGTCGTTCGAGAAGGAGGCTTCGAGCTTCTTCAGATAAAACTGCCTGTCCTCGATTCCGGAATCGCTGCGGTATGTGATGAAGACTTTTTTCATGGAAGGGCGCAGTTTTGCCAGGAGAAAGCCGATTTTTTCGGAAAACATCTGAACGGCCATGCGCCGTTTCGGAAGAAGGACTGCCGCTTCCTCGGCCATCACGTTCCCGAACGCGGCTCCCGGCGCAAAGGACGGTTCGCCGCTTTTCAGGACGGCATTGTACCGCATCAGGGCCTGGAGATAGCGCCGCAGGGAATTCATATAACTGCGGTCCGTCATGCAGAGAAAACGGTCCAGAAAGGAACGGCGTCTGCCCGGAGATCCGCAGAGAATCTCCAGATCGTCCGGAAGAAAGACAACCGTCTGGAACGATCCGGCAAATTCGCTCATCTTGCGGACGGGCTCCCCGTCGCGGAAGAGTTTCCGTTCGGAGCCTTCAAAGATTCTCAGCGTGCTGTTCCAGCCTTTGCCGAAGTCGGCATCCAGCTCAATGTCAAAAAACTGAGTTCCGTTTCTGCGGAGCTCCTCCATGCGCGAGGTCCGGAAGGAGCGCAGCGTGGAAAACAGGGAAAGCGCCTCCAGCGCGGAGGACTTTCCCGTTCCGTTCGCTCCGAGGAAAACATTCGCGGAAGGTTCAAACTGAAAGGACTCTTCCGCGAAGTTTCTGAAATTCCGGAGTCTCAGGCATTTCAGCATCAGTTCTTGCGCATGGGCATGATGATGTAAAGGAATCCGTCTCCGCTTTCAATGGCGATCGGGCTGAACGAATCGTTCATCTTGAACGTGACGTTCTGGACGTCAAGGCGTTTGAACGGATCGGCAAGAAACTGCGGATTGAACGAAACCGCAATCTCATCGTAGGCGTATTCAATCGGCATGACCTCATGTCCTTCGCCGACGTTGACGCTGTTGGCTTCAAAGTTCAGTTCGTTGTTGGCGAACACGAGCTTGACGTAGGAGGAAGAATCGAACAGCGGAACGCTGACAATTTCGAGGCAGTCGACAAAATCCGAGCACGGAATCTTGATCTGCTTGGAGAAACTCTGCGGAATCACCGCGCGGTACTGCGGATAGGTGCCTTCGATCAGCTTGGAATAGATCTTTGTTTCGCCGATGGTGAAGAGGGCCTGATTTTCTCCGATCTCGATCAGAATGTCCCCTTCCTTTTCCATGATTCTTCTGGATTCCGTCACGGACTTGAGTGTGAAGATTACATCGCCGTCGACGCCTTCCACCGGGGTTTCAAGCAGTTTTTCAACGAGAGCGAGACGTTTGCTGTCGGTCGCAACCGCGGTGAGAGTTCCTTCCTTGATGGAAAGGAGAATTCCGTGAAGGGTCTTCCGGGAATCGTCGATGCTGACTGCATAGGCAATGCGGTCGATGATGCGGGAAAACTCGGCCTGTTTGATCTTGATCTTGCGGACGGCCGTAAACTCCGGAGCTTCCGGAAAGTCCACGGGATCAAGTCCGAGCAGAAGAAAGTCGCCGGTTCCGCAGACAATCTTGGTATGATGATTCTCGTTGGTGTCGAAGGAAACGTCCGAGTTCTTGAACTTGGAAACGAGTCCGAGCAGACGCTTGGCCGGGATGGTGGTCTTGCCTTCCGACTCAATTTCCGCCGGGATCGAGGTGGCGATCCGGAGTTCGAGATCGGTGGTGGTCAGATAGATTTTTCCGGCCTTGGCCTCGACAAGCACGTTGGCGAGAACGGGCAGGGTCGTTTTGTTTCCGATGATGTTGCAGACCTTCTGAAGAGCCTTGAGAAGGACATCCTGTTTTACTTTGAATTTCATTGTTCAGTCTCCCGAATTTTTGTTGTTGACACGTCTTGTTTTTCTTTATTTCAAGTCTTTCAAAGTATCATAGAACCCAGTAGGGCGAGTAGATACTGTCGATAACTCCGTTTTTGTATCTGAAACTTTTTTTTAAGATTGTTCATAAAATGTTTTGACTTTGCTGCAAAGTGATGTTCTATTTACATCCGTCGGAATCTTGACAAGATGCATTACAAACTCTCAACAAGGTTATGAACAATGAGCATTTCAGAAAACAGGCGGTTTCTCGAAAATCTCATGACGAGATTTCCGGAGCTTCATCCGCTTTCCGAAGAAATCGAACATACATATTCTATCCTAAAAAATTGTTTTTTCAAATGCGGAATCGCATTTGTTTGCGGAAATGGGGGAAGTTTTTCTGATTCTGAGCACATTGTTGGGGAACTTTCCAAGGGATTTCTTCTGAAAAGACCCCTTCAAAAGTCCGAAATTGACGCCATGAACCAGACCGCCGGAGAAAATATTTCAGAAATCTCAACAAGATTGCAGAGGGGATTCCGCGCCATGGTGCTTTCCCACAACAGCGCGCTTTCCACGGCCTTTGCAAACGACGTCGATCCGACCCTCTGCTATGCTCAGCAGCTTTACGTCATGGCAAAACCGGGAGACGCCGTGATCGGAATCACGACTTCCGGCAATGCAAAGAACGTCCTTGCTGTCTTCAGGGTTGCACGGGGAATCGGGGTAAAAACAATTCTTCTTACCGGGAACCGTCACGGAGTCTGTGAAAAATATGCGGACAGCGTGATTGCGGCTCCTTCTTCCGAAACCTACCGCGTCCAGGAATATCACCTGCCGATCTATCATTGCATCTGCATGATGCTGGAGAACGAGTTTTATGGAAAATGAACAGATTCCCCGGCATGTTGCGATCATCATGGACGGCAACGGACGCTGGGCAAAGAAGCGCGGTCTCGAACGGGTGGAAGGGCACAAGGCAGGTGCGGATGCTGTTGAACGGATTCTGGAAGCATCAAAAAAATTTGGCATCCGTTATCTGACCTTTTATGCGTTTTCCACGGAAAACTGGAAGCGTTCCGCGGAGGAAGTGGGGGCGCTGATGGAACTTCTCACGATGTTTCTGCATGAAAAATGCGAAACTCTGATCAAGAACCGGATCCGTCTGCTGGTGACGGGGCGTCTTGACGGAATGCCGGAGGAGCCGCGGAAGGCGCTGAAGGAAGTCATAAGGAAGACGTCCGAACATTACGATTATACGCTGATTCTGGCATTGAATTACGGCGGACGAGCCGAGATTGCCGATGCGGCGAAACAGATTGCCTCTGACGCCGCTGCCGGAAAAATAAAACCGGAACAGGTTGACGAATCGCTGTTCTCGAAGTATCTTTATCAGCCGGAGGTTCCCGATCCGGACCTGATGATCCGGACCAGCGGCGAAATGCGGCTGAGCAATTTTCTGCTGTGGGAGCTTTCCTATTCGGAACTTTACGTGACGGACGTCCTGTGGCCGGATTTCGGAGAAAAAGAACTTGCGGAGGCGCTGGAGAGCTATGCTTCCCGCGACCGCCGCTTCGGAGGAAGAAAATAAGGTATGAACACGTTTTTCAAAAGACTTCTGAGCACCATCATCCTTCTGGGAATTTTTGCGGGGATCGTCTTCGGAAATCAGATGCTGAGTTCCGTTCTCTTTGGAATTCTGGCATGCGCATTCAGCTTTTTCGCCGTCTGGGAAACCTGCACGATGCTGGAAAAGGCCGGAAAACCGACATACAGGGTCCTGACGTCCTCTCTGATGGCGGCGGGAGAACTTCTTTTCCTTCTGCTGTTCTTCGGGGATATGCTGGGGATTGATTTCAAGATCGGCAGGATTCCGGTTCCGCTTGCGGCTATGACTGCATTTGTGTTCGGGGCCTTCATGCTGCCGTGGATTCTTCTGCTGTTTTCGAAGAACCTTCCGGAAAACGCCGGGAAGATTCTGACGGGATCGGGAGTGCTTGTGCTGTTTGCGTTCCCGGTGTTCTGCATGACGTTTCTCTTCATTTCGTACGAATGGCTCCTGATCTACTTTGTCCTTGTGACGAAATCGGGGGACATCGGCGCGTATGCGGTGGGCTCGCTCACGAACAGGATCATGAAGGGCGGGAACCACAAGATGGTTCCGAAGATCAGCCCGGGAAAATCGTGGGAAGGCGCATTCGGCGGATTGATAACGGCGGTGATATGCAGTATATTACTGTTTCCGTATTCGGGCTTCGGGAGAGGCGGTGCGGCTGCGGCGGTTGTGCTGGGCGTGCTCCTGTTTCTGTCCGGGGCCTGGGGCGATCTGGCGGAATCCTCGCTCAAGCGCGCGTGCGGAGTGAAGGATTCGGGGAATACGATCCCGGGAATCGGCGGAGTCTTCGACCTGGTGGACAGTCTGATGCTCGCTTCGCCGGTTTTCACATTCACATACATCATTCTGAACTGAGAAGGAGCGAACGGAAATGGAACTCAAGATCGAAATTCTGCGGCTGCTCTCCGAAGACGGCCGCTATTCCGCAAAGGAAATTGCCGCAAGGCTGAACTCAACAGAAAAACAGGTGAAGGCCTCGATTTCCAGAATGGAAAAAGAGGGAGTCATTGCAGGATACCGCGCAATGTTCGATGAAACGATCCTTCCGGAAACGGCCGTCAAGGCCATCATCGAGGTGAAAACCCATCCGGAACGCAACGGCGGATTCGACCGCATCGCGCGCAGAATCAGCAAGTTTTCCAAGGTGGAGTCGGTCTCGCTGGTTTCCGGCGGATTCGACCTGCTTCTTGAAGTGAGGGGAGAAAATCTCCAGGACGTCGCCGAATTCGTCTCCAGCAAACTGGCCACGATCGACGGCGTCATGTCCACATCCACCCACTTCATGCTCAAAAAATACAAAGAACTCGGAAAGATGATGCAGGATGAAGACAACAGTGAACGGCTGCGTGTCAGCCCGTAATAGCAAGAATCATAAGAAGGAACGGCTGGCAAGTCATATCGCATGCCTCCCGAAAAGCGGAATCCGCGACTTTTTCGACCTCGTCAGCACCATGAAGGACGTGATCTCGCTGGGAATCGGCGAACCGGACTTCGTCACCCCCTGGACGATCCGCGAAAGCTCCATTTATTCGATGGAGCGCGGACACACCCACTACACTTCCAATCTCGGACTGATGTCGCTCCGCAAGGCGATCTGCGAATACGTCCATGCAAACTACCGCGTGACCTACCACCCCGAGCACGAATGTCTCGTGACCGTGGGCGTGAGCGAGGCGTTCGACCTGGCGATCCGCGCGATCACGAATCCGGGCGACGAAATCATCTACCACGAGCCCTGCTACGTTTCGTACAACCCGGAAATCAGGATGGCCCACGGAGTCCCGGTGCCCGTATGCACCTGGGAAAAGAACGACTTCTCGCTCGATCCGGACGACCTGGAACGCGCCGTCACGCCGCGCACGAAGGCGATCCTGCTGAACTTTCCGTGCAATCCCACGGGCGCCGTGCTCGACATGGACCGTCTCCGCAAGATCGCCGCGATCGCAATCCGGCACGACCTGATCGTGATCGCCGACCTCATCTATTCCGAACTGACGTACGACAAGCCGGTGCTCCCGGCCATTTCGAGCCTGCCCGGAATGCGCGACCGCACGATCTTCCTCCACGGATTTTCCAAGGCGTTCGCCATGACCGGCTACCGGATCGGCTACGCATGCGGCCCCGCCGACATCATCGACACCATGATGAAGATTCACCAGTATTCCATGCTGTGCGCCTCCGTCACCGCGCAGGAGGCCGCCGAAGAGGCGCTCCGCAACGGACGCTGCGACATGGAATCCATGCGCCGCGAGTATCGGTCGCGCCGCAACGTGATGGTTCGCCGCTTCAATGCCGCCGGACTGCGCTGCTTCATGCCGCAGGGCGCGTTCTACACGTTCCCGAACATCACGTCCACCGGCCTGAGCTCGATGGACTTTTCCAAGAAGCTTCTGATGGCCGAGAACGTGGCCGTCGTGCCGGGAAGCGCGTTCGGAGCCTGCGGCGAGGGATACGTCCGCGCCTGCTATGCCACCTCCATGGATGGCATCAATGAGGCACTCGACCGCATCACGGAATTCGTGAGCGAACTCAAAAAATAAGATTTTCGGGAGGCCCGCTGGAATTCGGCCGGGCCTCCCTTCTGCATCAGGGAGTCAGAAGGCAGACCCCCGGGTTGAATGCCATGAAACATGAATGTTTTCCCCATTCAAAGAGGGGGAAACCATCCAGAAAATGGAATCAGGATTGTTTCAGGATGGATCTGTACCATTCCCCTGTTTTAACCAGTTTGCCTTCCATTGCGGCCATCGGAATCATGACACTGGAAAGGATCCTCTCCGGTTCCCGCGCCTTCGGCACTCCGGAATCGATATAATCGAAGAATCCCTTCAGTGTGATGATGTCAGCGCCGCAATGTCCGCCGCCGGTGAGATTGGGCGCAGAAATGATCTCCTGACGTCCGTTTGCATGGATAACCGAGATGTTCTCGCCGTGAAGATCGGCGGAAATTTCACCGTCCGTTCCAAAAAAATGCATCTTGCGTCCGTAGGAAGAACCGCAGCTTGTCAGCGACTGGGTAAACATCACTCCGCTGTTGAGGATACCGCTCATCAGCGCGGTATCGTCGGTCACCGGAGCTTCTCCGTGGCGATGCCACATGAAGTTGCGTGTTTTTCCCCAGACCGTTTCCGCATACGATCCGGCGAGGTGCTGAAGCAGATCGGTGTCGTGCGTCAGCTTCGCCGTGATGAAATTGCCGCGCTTCTGCGCGAATTTTGTCAGCAGAAAATGGCGTGCGAATCCCTGTCCGACATCGCATGCGCTGCGGATCATGATCAGGTCGCCGACGGTCTTGCTGTCCAGCAGTTCCTTGAGCTTCAGCGGAACCGGAAAGTTCGGCAGGTTGAGCCCGATCTGGAAATAGCAGTCGCGGGAAGTGACATACCGGTAAAGTTCCTCGGCCTGTTTCAAATCGGGAACGATCGGCTTTTCACAGTAGACCGCCTTTCCAGCGGCGATTGCATCCTCGGCAATCCTTACATGCGTGTCCTCGTAGGTGGTGATGATGACGGAGTCGATTTCCGGGATCTTCAGCAGGTCGCGGTAATCCGTGAAAAACGGGACGTCCGGACACCGGAAAGAAAAGAGCGGCGACGGCACGGGATGTTCCCGCAGATCGGCCACTGCCGCAATCATTGCGTAATCCGACAGTTCGTTGATGATGGTTTCCGCATGCTGCTGTCCGCGCTGACCGAACGCGATCAGCCCGACTTTGTGAAATGTCTGTTTCATGGACAATTCTCCTGTTGTAAGGGGTTGCATTCAATGAAAGCCTGTTTCATGATCCTGCGGCAGACGCCGCATGTGCGGCAGTCCGTTCCCGGACATCTGGTGCGGAGCTCCCAGTAATTATCCGGGAAACGTGTGTTGTCCAGAATCTTTCCCCGGAAAAAGATCCCGTGTCCCGGTTCGGTAAGGTCGAAGAAATTTCCTGTGAAGCGTCCGGCGGAATACGCATCAAGCACCATTCGCGGATTCGCATGGGTGCGGGTGGCGAGCTTCATGGTCGAAACCAGTCCTTCATAATGATGAACATCCTCCGGACGGATCATGGTCTGCCAGGCCAGATAGTCCGCCCGGTTCGCTTCTTCCGCATAGAAGTGCCGGCAGAACACAGGGTCAAAACCTTTGGCGCACTGTTCCGGGACCAGTTCGGCAATGTGAGCCACCAGATTGTCGTGAAAGATATGCGCCGGACAGTTTTTCAGACACCCGCTGTTGGCGAGCAGACGGAAATCCTTGTCATTTTTGCCGCACCAGCGGCGTATGGAATGCAGAAGTTCCATCCTGTAATTGCATTCCCGGGCAATGCAGTATTCGTCAAAATATTCGCCTGAATATTCCAGCGCTTCCAGCGTGCCGATCTGCATATTTACAGACGCGCGTATCTTCCAGTGACCGCCCGCATCCCTCAATATCTTTGCAATGAACGGGGACGTCGTGGTGACGGAATCCGGCTGCACGGTTTCAAGCGTTTCGAAAACGCGTTTTTTCAGAGTTTCGGAAATACATTCCCCGGCATAGCAGTTCGCATTGAAAAGCAGATTCAGAAGAACTCCATTTTCCCGGAGTTCCGAAAGGTCTTCCATCAGGATCCCGCGGGCCTCGTCCGTGGTAAAACCGGAGGCATCGGCGGCCGGAGTCCGCGCGCTGCGGTCGTCCAGCCAGGCAAAATAGACTTCGGACACGCTTTCCCGATAATCTGAAACAATCTCGGGAAAACGCTCGCTCTCCGGTCCGTCCGGATACTGATATCCGATGGAATATTTCATTTCAGTCCA
>CAZHPP010000047.1:0-13618 GCA_964534535.1 uncultured Victivallales bacterium
GGCATAATAACTGAACTCTCTTTCCAAGTCAGTGCCATTTTGGCAGTCTTGTCTAACTGGTTATGTATCTATAGCACGATATGATGTTTTCCCGCCTCTTCGACGATATTTGCCATAACTCATACTTCTTTTCTTTTAAGAATATGAACCGCAGACCTTTCAGCTGTTTCTTCTGCACCTCATCCTGCTTTGCCGTTACCCGACGTCGAACGGGGGCAAGTTTATCATTCATCAGCTTGATGACATGAAAGTGATCGAATACGATATGAGCCTGTGGAATGTGTTCCAATTCCCGTGCCTTGCAGCGCGGGCAGCAGACTCAATGTGTCATAAATTCAACGAAGACCTCCCGACAACTCCCCATCGGTTCACCATGGATCCTCCGTTGACTGACTGGTTCAATTGTCACCTGCTCGCAGCCGCATTCCGGACACTGGAACTTCGTCCGCTTCAATACAAATCTTACACTGTTTGCCGTATATTTTACGCTCTGCTTGAAATCCACGGATTCGCTGAGTATGACCGACGGGGAACGGATCGACATTGTCGGCCGCCGCTCCGAAAAGAAGCCTTGCCTGCGGATGGAAACTCGTCCATGTCAGAACCGCAGCACAGTCTCTGCTCCTGTTCAAATTAAAGAAATAAGCCTTGCCGGCGGCTTGTTCAAAGGGCAAGTTCGCGGATGGCGTTTTCACGGGCCACCTTGCGGAATACCGTTTGCGTGATTTCGCCGGAATCGCGAAGTTCCCTCAGAAATTTTGCGAGCGGACGGAGAGTCGGCATTGTCGGCTGGCAGATGTCCGTCCCGAAAAAGAGCCTGTCCTGGAATTCGGTCAGGAACTTTGATGCGTAGGCTCTGTCGCGCGTCAGGGCGTTGCAGCCGGAACCGGCTGAAAGGTCTCCGTACAGATTCGGATATTTGCGCATCAGGCGCGGGATTGCGCCTTCTTCCACCGTGCCCGCGGGATACCCGAGCCTGTCCGCGACAGAGCGGATCACCGAAATTTCCGCCCAGAATGTCTGTGAATGGCCGAAAATGCGCAGATTCGGGAACCGCTGCAGGACGAGTTCCAATCCCGGCAGGCCGGCCTCGTCGACAAGCCCGTAGGAGCATCCGATATAGGGCGTCAGATGAAAAGTCAGCGGAAGACCGGCCTCCTGGGCGCCTTTGAACAGATTCTGGACCATCGGATCGAGGATCGACAGGTTGGCGCATACTTCGCCGACGCCGCGGCATCCGAGATCGCGATAGTATTTCAGCAGATCGCCGAGCGGAGAAAAGGGGGAATTCCCGATCGCGCGCGGATCGGCATTGCAGAACGGAACGAAACGCCCGCCGGAATCCGCCGCGATCTGCAGGACCTCCTCGACGCTCTGCAGCGTGGTGGAACATTCCGGATTGCACTCCGGCAGAACCGCCGCGCGTTCGACTCCGACCTCGTCGTATCCGGCCAGCAGCTGTGCCGGGGAGGCATAGGTCTGCCGGTCGCAGGGACGCGGGAACCCGGGCGTGCGCATGGTATGAACATGAATGTCGATGAAAGAATCATCCTCCGGAAAATTCATTCTCATTGGATTGCTCCCGTATGAAAGCGGTTCCCATTGAACCGCCATCTGTTTCAGTGAATCAGCATCATTCCGCGGCGCGGCTGCAGGACGTCCGGATTCCGCATGCGGAAACACGGGGCGCCGTCCCATCGCGCCGACCGTCATATGATTGTCTTTTCCGTTTCCCTGTCAAAGACATGCGCCTTGGAAAGAGAAACTGCCAGTTCCATGGGCTGTCCGACTGTCGTCTTCATGTAGGAGTCGACGCGCGCGATGAAATTCGTTCCGCTGCCCGCATTGAGATAAAGATAGGTTTCCGCGCCCATGGGCTCCTGGACCTTGACCATGGCCCTGATCTTCTGGGAAAGCGGATTGAGTTCGGCGTGTTCGGAACCGATATCCTCCGGCCTCAGGCCGAAAACGACTTCTCGTCCGTCCCATGGTTCGAGCCTCGCATTCCAGTCGGGCGGGAGCAGAAAGGAAATCTCCCCTTCCCTGAAATAAAAGACGTTTCCGTCGCGGACGATGTGTCCGTTGAAAAAGTTTGTCGGAGGGGTTCCGATGAATCCGGCAACGAACATGTTCGCCGGATTGTCGTAAATGTTCAAGGGAGAATCTATCTGCTGGACTATGCCGTCCTTCATGACGCAGATTCTGTCGCCCATCGTCATGGCTTCGATCTGATCGTGCGTGACATAGATCATCGTTGTATTGAGCCGCATATGAAGCTGGGTGATCTCGGTGTGCATCTGGACTCTCATTTTCGCATCCAGATTGGAGAGCGGCTCGTCGAAGAGGAATACGGCAGGTTTTCTGACGATGGCGCGGCCGACCGCGACCCTCTGGCGCTGACCGCCGGAAAGGGCCTTGGGCTTGCGCTGAAGGAAGTCGTGAATGCCAAGGATTTCGGAGGCTTCCTCGACGCGCCGGGCAATCTCCGCTTTCGGAGTTTTGCGGAGCTTGAGTCCGAACGCGAGATTCTCGTAGACGGTCATGTGCGGATACAGAGCGTAATTCTGGAAGACCATTGCAATGTCGCGGTCCTTCGGCAGAACGTCGTTGACGACCCTGTCACCGATTCTGATGGTTCCGCTGCTTATTTCCTCCAGGCCGGCGATCATTCTGAGGGTCGTGGATTTTCCGCATCCGGAGGGACCGACGAGCACCATGAATTCACGGTCGCGGATTTCGATGTTGACGTGTTTTACGGCAAGCACGCCGTCGTATCTCTTGCATACGTCGTTGAGAATCACACCAGCCATTTGCGGTTTTCCTTTCAGTCCGGGTTATTGAATTTTGTCAAAGATGTCTTTTTCCGGGGGACAGATCCTTATTTCATCGTCGGGATCACAATGCCGCGCATGATGATCTTCTGGCAGAAGATGAATACAAGCAGAGTCGGCAGCGCGGCCAGCACCAGCGCGGCGAAGACCTGTCCCTGATGAATGGCGGTATTCTGGAAATCGTAAATCCATACCATGATCGTCCACATCCGCGGATCCTGGCACGTCAGGAACGCCCACATGAAACCGCCGTATGCGGCTGTGAACGCACCCAGCGCGATAACTGCCAGGATCGGCAGCGACATCGGGAATGTGATGCGCAGGAATTTGGTTGTCTCGCTTGCGCCGTCGATATCGGCGGCCTCGTAGAGTTCGACGGGGATGCTGTCGAAAAAGCCCTTGAGCAGGAAGATGGAATAGCCGTTGGCAAGTCCGGGCAGGATCAGCGCGCCCATTGTGTTGAGGAGCCCCACGTCGCGGATCAGCAGGAAGCCGGGAATCATTCCGACCTCGGCCGGGAATGCCATCGTTGCAAGGAAAAAGATCAGGAGTTTTGTGGAGATTGTCTGTCTTCCCCGTGAAAGCGCATAGGCCGCGAAGGGATTGACCGTCAGGGCGCACAGGATCGAAAGGGCGATCAGGACCAGCGTGACGGTGACGGCGCGGCCTTTGGTCAGCAGGAATCCGGCCACCTCGCGGTAGTTGTCGAAAAGATACGCCTTCCGCCAGGAATTCCTGCTGCCGGCGAAGTCTGAATAATCCTCCAGCATGAATGGAAGGCGGACTTCCGAAAATGACTTGTAACCGCTGTTCCAGGCTTTGTTGAGAGCGGCGGCGGAACCGTATTTTTTCCTGAGAAACTCCTGATAGCGTGTTTCGGGATCGTTGAGGTTCCATCGGGAAACCGGGATTTTCAGCACCTCATCCATCCACTGCGAACGCCTGGAACAGTCGGCAGGCATGCCGCGGCCGCCGACGGTGACAAGGCGCAGAGGATATTTTTTATGAAGGAACTCGGTCCAGTCCGGTTCGATGCCGTACGGCACCTCGGAAAAATTTTCGATTCTGCGCTCTTTATACCTGTCGGGGGAAATATATTTTTTATGGAGGAATCTGCTCCACATTTCCCGGAGGGAGGCGACCTGTCTGCGCATGGGGCCGGCTTCGGCGACCGCGGCAAGATAGTCATCGAAGTCCGGGCGTTACGGAGGATACCAGCGCTGGTCGAAAAGCATTGAAACCATCGAGCGGACTTCTTCAAATCTGTTGAAGGAGCGTCCCCATTTGCGGTTCAGTCCGGCGATGTTCCCATGGTAGCGTTTTCGAAGGAATTCCTGGTAATATTTCAGATCTTTTTCAAAATAGAGGCCGCATTCGGCGGGCGGAATGCTCTTTTTGAATGTGAACCAGTCTTCGGCTTCGGCCGCGCTCTTTTTTGCTTCGGCGGCATAGACCCGGCGGAGGAAATCCTTTTCGGCGCGGACGTCGTCCCAGTTGATCCATTTCGAGTCGCGTCCGTATTGGAAGGCCAGGGACTGGAAGGAATTCTGACCGTACTTGTCGAAAAGGCGTTTTTTGGCCAGGGCATTGTCATCGTAGAGATAGCGCGGGACGACAGCGAAATCGTCAAAGTCGTATCCCGTGCAGAGGGAACCGCCGACCATCAGAGCGAACGGATAGAGCATCATCAGCGCTCCGACGGCAAGCACGGCGTACATCAGGAGGAAAATGACACGCGACTTCCAGCCGCGGCGTCCGCCCTTGGATATGATCGGCATGATTCAATTCTCCGAAGCTTTGTGGAATTCGACTTTTGCGAGTATTTTCAGCTGCATGACTGTAAATCCGATCAGCATGATTCCCAGCACCCACGCCATGGCGGTGGACATGCCGAATTTCAGATAGACGAACGCATTGTACCAGATATCCAGCCCGATGACCCTTGTTGCGTTGAAGGGGCCTCCGCCCGTCATGACGAATATGTTCTGCATGGCAATGGAACGCGCCGATGAACGCGCCGATGAAGTTGATGATGATCAGGGGGTTGAGAGTCGGGATTGTAACATTCCATATTTTTCCCCAGAATCCTGCTCCGTCGACATCGGCTGACTCATACAGATCGGGCGGAACGCTTGTAAGCGCCGCCTGGTAGATCAGGCTTCCCGCCCCGGCTGTCGCCCAGACTCCGGGAATGATCACACACAGCATTGCGATATTCGGATCGGCCAGGAATTTCAGGCCTTCCGTCCTGACTCCGAACCATGAGGCCGCTTCCACAATGAAAGAATTGAGGAACCCGGTCGGTGCCGGATCCTAGAAACGCATCCAGAGCAGCATGACAACCATGCTGGCCGTAACCGAGGGCAGGTAGAACACGGTGCGGAAGAACACTTTGCCGTACGGTATTTCCGTCAGCAGTATGGCAAGCGCGATCGGAGCAAAGAATCCGATCAGCAGCGTCAGTCCGACGTAATGAATGTGCGAAGCAGGGACCAGTAAAAATCGGCGTTCCCGAAAAGGATCACGAAATTGTCTATTCCCAGCCATCTCGACTCTCCCGTGATCTTGTAATCCTGGAAGGCCATGACAGACCCGCGCAGAAGCGGATAGTAGCTCCAGAGCAGGACGAAGGCGACTGCCGGAATCACGGGCAGGAAAATCATCCAGCTGCGCCATGTCATGGGCTTCCGATGCTCTCCCGGCTTGAGTTTCGGAGCCATCTGGCTCACAATCCGATGGATCGCAACGGCGAACGCGGCCAGGCTGAGCGCCCAGAGCGTCCAGCCGATTCCGCGCCATCTGGAAAGTTTTTCCTCCGGCCACCTTTCAAACTTCCCGTTGGCGTCGGCCTCGGCTTTGTCCAGCAGGTCTTCCAGGTCAACGAATTCCTCGTTCCAGATGCGCTGGGTAATGGCCGGAGTGATTTCCATCTGCACCTCGCTCCAACCGTCGTTGAACGTCCGTGCGGTTCTTTTTCACAATTTCCGGAAGATTGCGCCAGCTTTCCGGCAGGCTGTTGAAAAGTTCGGCATAGCCGGCAGCCTTGAGGAAAAGCGGCGGCACCATGCGTCCGCGGCCGCCCTCGACCATGATCCGCGTGCGCCGGACAATATTGGCCTTCGAGGAATAGTCCCGTATGATGTTCCATGCCGCCGCCTCGGCTTCCGGAGTGCGTTTCTTAAGCGAGATTCCAAGCATGTAGGGCATGCTGGACCCGACGATCGCGCATCCGGGCGCGGCAGGCATGGGCCCCTGCCCGAACTGCTCCGGAGAAAGGGAATACTGGCTGATGACTTTCGCCGCATCGTCGTTATAGCCGAAGAACATGCCGATCCGGCCGTCGGCAATCTGCTTGTAGATATTGCTGTCCTCGGAGCTTCCCGCTCCGAAATAAAGGACTCCCGTGTACACAGTGTCATCGCTGAGCTCGATTTCCACGCCAGAAGGGGCTTTCGCCCTGCCGGCATCCAGCTGTTCGGGAGTCAGATCGAAGGGTTCCCCTGTCTTCGGATCCTTCGCCCAGCGCTGCCAGCGAAGCCTGTGGATGAATTTTACGGCGCGCATGCCTTCGGGGGAATTGAAGGCGGCGAACCAGCGGTCCTGCACCTTTTCCAGCCCGGGTGGATATGACTCGTCCTGATTGAGCACGATCTTTTTGCCCGTTGCGGGATCAACCTTGCAGTGCCGCACGAGTTCCCCTCCCGCAGCCCATACCAGAGGATTGAAGCAGAGGAAGCCGGGGGACATGAAATAAAGTCCGGATTGTCCGCGCGGCTTGCCGGGGACTTCGTTCGGCTTCAGCGTAAGTTTCTGCGCAAAGCGCCAGAGTTCGTCCCAGTTGAGCGGAGGCCTGTCGGGATCGAGCCCGGCCTGACGGAAAAGGTCGGTCCGGTAGTTCAGCACCTGGCTTCCGCCCGTATAGACCGGGAGCGCATAAACCCTGCCGTCCTTGATGCATCCGGCCTTGAATTCATCCGGAATATCGTTCCACGGCTTGTATTTGACCTTGCCGTTCTTATCGAAGATGTACTTGTTGAGCGGAAGCAGGAATCCCTGTCCGGAATATTTGAGCGTTTCATGGAACCACATCTGCCAGATGTCCGGCGGAGTTCCTCCGGCCGCGGCCATCAATTTTCCGGAACGGTTTGCCGCCCCGGTTACCTGGAGGCTGGTAAAGGGGCGTATCCTCACATTCGGATGCCGTTTCATGTACTCTTCAAACGAGCTGTTTTCGGCCTGCTGCTCCAACGTGACCGGCGAAGAGGAAAAGAGATCAGCCACAATTTCAATTTCCTCCGCGGCAGCTGCCGCAGCGATCATTGATGCGGCCAGCACGACCGCTGTTCTCAGATAAAACATTGTTTCTGCCGCCTTCCTGTTCTTTGTGTTTTTCCGCCGTCCGCATGGAAAACGTTCTTCAAGATTTCAGGTCCACTCCGTTCTTTTCGCAATAGGCCGCCCATAGCTTTAAGCCACCTTTATATTAAGAAGATAGCACATCCTGTCATGAAAGTCAAGCGGCACATGTCATAATTCCGGCATGGAAATTTCATAAAAAGCGCTCGAAAGGCATGCCGAAGCGTGAAGACATGACCGCCTGAGTTCAAAAGCGGGGAAAATGACTTCCGGCCCCGGGAAACAGGCATTTCCGGGCATCAGACTGACTCGTTCGGAGGCATCTGGAATGCGACGCTTCCTGTTTCAGAGTATTTTGAGAGCTTCATGTCATGGACGGCATCGCGGACGTGTCTGTTGAAAAACTCGCCCGTCACGCACTGCACTGGCGGCGCAGCCGCAAAGGGGTTCCAGGCCGCGACAGCCGAATTGTACATGTTGCTGTACATCCGTTCGCTCCCGAAATTCTGGTGCCATGTCGTTTCAAGGAAGCCGAAGAGTTTCGCTTCGGAAACGAATTTTCCGAGTGAACGGATTCCCTCCGCTTTCATCCACGGACAGGCCAGCACGTCGAATCCGGAATTCTTGAAGAAGCGCATCGTCGGCCATGACGGAGCCCTGCCGTTCTCTTCCGGATAGCCGTACTGCCAGTCGCAGATGACCATGTCCCGCGGAAGCCCCTGGCAGAGCCGGTCGGCATTCTGCGCGGAATGTCCGCTGGCGATATAATTCTTCCAGCGCGGATCGGCTCCGGCAAGAAGCATGTCGTGCCACATCATCGTCCGTGCGCCGCGCCGCCCAAGGAGGTCGTGGATATACTTCAGGTGGTCCAGCAGGACGCCGGTATAATCGCTTCTGCGGCAGAGCGCGCATGATCCCGCGTTGTATGCCTCATCGCAGCCGATGTGGAAGAATTCCGGATGTCCGTAAATCTCATCTGCTTCCAGAAGCATGTCGGTGAGCATTCTGCGCGTTTCCGGATTGCTGAGACAGAACGTCCAGCCGTCGGGCTCGAACAGGCTGGCAAATTCGGGATGGAAATCCAGCAGCGCATGTTTGCCGGAACAGGATCGCGACATCGTGCCGTGTCCGAACGTGTTGATCTGGGGGATCAGCGTTATTCCGAGCGAACGGCCGAGCTTCACGAGCCGGCTGAACCGTTCGGGCGGCAGGGCAAACTCGCTCCAGCAGAATTCCGGATGGGATTCGAACTTCAGCATTCCCCACGATTCGATCACGGCGTATCTGAATTTGTAATACGCAGCGAGGCGGATCTCTTTCTCGATCTCGAATTCCGGAGTTTCCGGGAACCAGCAGAAATGAATGAATCTGTTATGCGTTTCGGGGAAATCCTCAATTGAGACGGCAGGCAGGATGAAACATGATGATTTCAGCACGCCGCGTTCGGATTCCGCCAGCTGCCGCAAAGTCTTCAAGGCATTCATCGCTCCGGATATTCCCGAGGCTGAAACCGTCACGGCCGATTCCGAAACGGTTATTCCGTACGCCTCGTCCATCATCTTTTCTGAGGGACTTTCAAAAGAGATTTCCGGAACGATGTGCCAAAACAGTGAAAGAAGACTTTTTACGGCATTGCGGGCTTCGTCCGTCTCCGGGATCCTGAAAATGAAGCGGCATCCATTTTCAATGCGGAACAGATTCGGCGAATCGAGTCTGAACGAACGCACGGGCGGAATCAGCCGTGCCGCAAGCATTTGCTCCTCACTGTCCATGGAATCAATTCTCCTCAGTTAACCTTTGCAGGCCTGCCGCTTGCGATGCTTTCATAGCACGCAAGCATTGCCTGAATTGTCTGTTTATGCCATTTCAGATTGATTTTAGGCTGTTTGTGTTCCCGAATGCAGGCGACGAACTCATCGATCAGCCCGATCCACTCGTCGAAGTAGGTGTACTGGACGGTGTATCTGTCGTGCGGTGCGCCGTTGTGATAGACGTTCGGGCCGAAGCAGTCGCACATGATCGTGCCTTTGTCGCCCGTCACGGTTACGTTGACTTCCATGCGTTTCGGGAAAATTTCCCAGCCGGGAGCCGGAACTTTCAGACGCTCTTCCAGGCGCGACCACGACGGATCGAAGAGGAAAGCGGTGCCGTCCTTCATCTTGCCGTTGGCAAGGATCATGTCCTCAACTTCAAGTTCGGGACGGAGGTTCGGCGCGACTTCGGAATATACGCTGTCAAAATCGGAGCCGGTGAGCCAGCGGATAAGGTCGAAGATGTGCGGATGGTCGCAGAGCGCTCCGCCGCGGAACCGCGGATCGCCCATGCGGAGCGGGACACGCCTGCCGAAACTCGCTTCAGGCGACCCCTGCCACGGGAACGCCCAGACGGGCGAAAGCGTAATGTTCGTCGCCTGAACGGAGCGGATTTTTCCAAGGTCGCCGGCGGCAATCAGCTTCTGAAGGCGCTTCACGACGGGATTGTAATGCATCTCAAGCTCGACCTGGCAGACGATTCCCGCCTTGTCGACCATTGAGATCATTTCGTCGTACTGCTTCATGTCGAATGTCGGTATTTTCATCGAAAGGATATTGATCCCGCGTTCGGCGCACATCTTCATTTCGTCGAAGTGTCTGTCGTTTGCGGAGGCAATGACGACGGCTTCGATGTCGGGATGTTCGCGAAACATCTGTTCTGCTGAAAGATAGCACGGGACACCCGTTTTGTAAAGCTCGTAGACGTCTTTTGCGCGCCGGTCGGCGGCACAGGAAGCGACCCAGTCGAGTTTCGAGTTCTCGCGCAGGGTCTGATAATATTTTCTGGTATGGCCGTGAGTCAGGGCCATCATCGCGATTTTTACCGGTTTCATCGGTTATTTCTCCTCCTGATAGACAACAGGTTTTCCGTTCTTTTCGGTAAGCAGTGCATCGTGTATCTGCCGCACGAGTTTCCGGTCGGCCCCGTTCCATTCATCGGCGAGTTCCGGTTTGGAAAGCACGGCGAACGCGGCGCGGATCACAACGATCTCATCCGTTTCAAATCCGAAGAGTTCCGCATCAGTGTCTGTAAAGCACTTTTCGCCGGCAGAAGTGAATTCATAGATCGACGACTGCGGCACCTGAGTATCGACGGTACGGTCGCAGGCGACTCCGCGCCTGGCTATTATTTCATGCCGGTCCATGGGCGCCGTCCCGGCCGGAAGCGCGGCGGAGCATTCGACGGAGCAGCTCTTGCCGTCGAACAGCTTCACGATCAGATTGGCCGTCTTCCCGTTGAACACGCCGTAGATCGACCTGATTCCGGATTCTCCGAGGAATGCGCAGAGATCCAGCTCGCGGTAAAGCAGATCTTCGACTTTTCCGCCCGCCGTCATCCATGCAAATCTCAGGGTGGAGACTCCTTCAAGAGTCTTGGAATCGACCATTTTTTTGAGTTCGACGAATCTGCGTTCGACGCGCCACGGCAGAAGGGTCGCGTTTTTCCCGGAACTCATCTTCAGGGCTGCTCCGGCACCGCAATCCGCTGCGGATCTGACGATTTCGCCGTCGGCTTTCACCGCGTATTTCATGCGCAGATTCTGAAGGGCCTCGTTCATTTTTGCAAATTTCATGATGCGTTTCCTTGATGATTTACAGGCACTTGACAAGCGGTCTGTATTTTTTCAGATAAGCAGCGTTCTTTTCATCGCCGCCCGGAGCATTGGCGCTGTTCCAGACCGGAGGAACGGTTCCGCGTTCAAGGCAGATTCGGCAGCATTCGATTTCAAGCAAATGCGCGATCGTAAAGTCGACCACGTTGGAAACGGGGCCGATCGGCGTGCCAAGCCCGGGAAGATTCACCACCGCGTCACCCACGGGATTGTAATCATCGATCTTCACATCGGCGTAATCAAAAAGGTTTTTCCCGGAGGGGTGGCGGATGAAGTGGTTTTTCGGCATTTCGTTCTGCCAGTATGAACTGGCCACGGCAATGATCTTCACACCGCGTTTTTTCGCCTCGTCCGCGGCATCGATCGTGGCAGGATTGATTCCGATGTTATGAAAAATGATGAGCACGTCGTCCTTCTGAAGATTGTAATACCTGACGATCGAACGCCCGAAATTCACGGTGCGTTCGAGTTCAAGGTATTTGAGCGCCTGGTTGAACACGGAAAGCGCCGTCTCCATCAGCGGGTTGATGTTGGCGAGACCTCCTGCGCGGAAGAACATTTCGCCCATTGCAAGGGTGGTGTGTCCGCCTCCCGCATAAACGTTGATGAGCTTGTCGTCCCGAATGGCGTCCGCCATCAGTTCCGCCGCGGCGTGAATGTTGTCTGCCTGTCCGTCCACGACTTTGCGGATGTTCGCGACCGCCTTGTCGACATAGCCGAAATCATTGAGCTTCATTTTTCAGCCTTTCCTGTTTGTGTTTTCAGTCATTTTTTTGAAAATATCAGCGAATTTCTTCATATTGTTTCCAAGTTCGGCGCGAGCCGCGGCATGATCCGGGGCCAGCTGTCCGAGCGGAGCAGCGTAGAACTTGTCCACGGCCGGACGCGACGCGGCGAGCATTTTCTCAGGCGTCATGCGTCCGACGGGCTTTTTCGACTTCAGGGCCGAACGGATTTCGGCGGCCGCGATATCGAATTCCGGCAGATAGACTCCGGTGAAGAGTTCCGAAATGAATGAGCGGCAGTAGAAATTTTCGGCGTTTCCCTTGAGCGTGTGCTCGAAATCGGGATTGCATTCATGTTTTTTCCGGAGATCGGCCAGAGAATCGCAGAGGGAGTAGTCCCGGCTCGAATCCAGCACCCGGCCGAGAAGCACATGAAGTTCCCGCAGATCGTCGAGCATCGAATCAATGGCGTCCTCATTGGAAGCGCCGCGCGAATGTCCGTCGATCGCAATGAGCAGTTTTGAATACGCAAAAGTCAGAGCACGGGACATTGCGCTTCTGGAAAGGTCGACCGCATCGCGCAGGACGAACTCGTGGGCCCTGCCGAAGTCGATTTCCGCAAGGCCGCGGAGAATTTCCGGGACCGCGGATGCCGCTTTCGCCAGGAAGCGTTCAAAATAGTACGCCGAGTCAAAGGACCTTCTTTCCAGGAACAGCAGCGAACTGCACGGTTTGAAGAACGGCTCGGAAAACATGGAAAGATGCGGAGTCGCCAGTGAAATGCCCGGCGCGTTCCAGTGTCTGGCCTCGATCACGGGAAGCGCCTTCCGCCAGATCGGGAGCATTTTTTCCGCAGTGCCGGGCAGATAGCGTCTTGCACAGAACTTTCCGATGAAGGAGTCGATCCTGACATTTTCATCTGAGGGCTCCCACGCGCATGCGGCCAGGAATTCCAGCATCAGGGTGTCGGCGTGTGAATTTTCCGGCCACATGACCATGCCCCGGCACATCGGATCGCGCGCAGCCACGGGCAGACGCCTTGCGATCGCGGAATAATTTCCCTGCGGTTCGCTGTTCGGCTCGTAGGCCTGGAAAATTCCGAAGATCCACGGGAAGTTTCCGCAGAGGTCCCAGTTCTGGAACGTGCGGAGCTCGTCGTCGGTATCGGAGGTATAGTCGAGAATGAGGGTATTGGCGGGATCGAACTCCTTCACGAGTTCCCGGACTTCTTCCGGGGTCCAGTACATGCAGAAATCCCAGGTGCCGACCAGGAGCGGCGCGTTCGGATGGCGCTCCCGGAGTTTCGAGATGATGCGCCGGTAGGTGTAAAGCTTCATCTGATGGTTGGCGTTCCTGTCGGAATAGCATTCTCTTTCGGCCAGTCCGATCGTATGGAATATTTCGGGCGAACCGTATTCGCGGATATGGGTTTCCGTCAGCTTGAAGTAGGCGTCGAGATTCCTGTCCTGGCGGATATCCCAGACGAGTCCGGTCTTTTCCGAGTAGCCTGAAGTCGCCTGCGGCATGAAATCGGGTTTCACCCTGTCGAGATATTCGATCGGGGTGCGGCTGTACCAGTGTGTCATTGTGCCGACGTCCTCGGGGTGCATGAGGTCGCGTTCGCGGGCGTAGGCAAGAACTTTTTTCCTCAATTCTCCGCGATACTGAAGGCTCCAGAAAAGATTCCTGTCGTCATACGACCTGTCCTTCGACTCAGGCACTCTGAAATTTTCAGGATAGTGCACCGTTTCGGGGAAAGCCTTCTGGAAAAGGTCGTCCAGCCCGATCCTGAGCATGAACAGATTCATGCGTTTTTTAAGAATCCAGTCTATTTCGCGCTTCCAGTCATCGAAATCCCAGTGTTCCGCCTGGAAACGGGTGAGACTGCGGTGGGCAAAATACCGGAGTCCGCGGTATCGGAAACGCGGACTCTCATTCAGGTCCATTCCGGAAATATCAGGAACCTTTCCGCGCGGGACGATGTCACCGTCCCAAAAATAGCGGCAGTCGGCACGAAGCTCGAAAAAGCGATAGACTCCGTAGAGGACGGCACGCGGACG
>CAZHPP010000048.1:0-13604 GCA_964534535.1 uncultured Victivallales bacterium
CGGAGCAGCCGGAACTGCAGCTTCAGCAGCCGGAGCCGCGGCAGCAGGAGCAGCCGGAGCAGCGCCCGGGGCAGCCGGAGGTTCCGGAAGCGCGGCCGGAGCGGCAGCAGGAGCAGCGGCAGCAGGAGCAGCCGGGGCTGCAGCGGAGGAGGCAGCGGCTTTGTCTTTCGGAATGTTGAGCTTTTCGCCGACCGTCAGCACCTTGGAAACGGTGATGTTGTTGGCGGCGGCGAGATCAGCCGTGCGGATTCCGTATTTGCGGGCGATCGTCCAGAGGGACTCGTTTTTCTTGACAACGTGAACGCCGTCGGCAGGAACGGGCTCATAGGACTTGGCGGTCTTTCCGGACTTGGAGCTCTTTGCGCCTTTCTTTCCGGCAGGAGCCGCGGCCTTGGAAGGAGCGACTTTCTTGCCATGGGCGCTCTTGTGCACGACGGCCTTCTTTCCGGCGGGAGCCGCGACGGCTTCACCCTTGCCGGGGATCATGATCTTCTGTCCGACGCGGAGCTTGTTGCCGGGGATGGAGTTGTAGGCTTCCAGTTCGGCGGCGGAAACGCCGTAGGCGCGTCCGATCTTCCAGTAGCTGTCTCCGGCCTTCACGGTGTAGGAGGTGCCTTCGCCCTTTGCGGCGGGCTCATGCTTGGAGACGCGGGACGGAGCCGGGGCTTTCCTGCCGTGTCTGGACTCCGGGGCGCCGAATTCGGATTCGGAAGACTGTCCGCTGAGGATCGGTCCGCCCTCTTTGGGTCCGTTCTGCTCCGGCACGGCGGCCGGCGGAGGAAGGGTGTCCTTCGATGCAGGCGGAACATAGGCGTTTGACGGCATCGGCTCCTCTTCCGTGGTGGAGCAGCCGTTGAAGAAGAGGACGCTTCCCGCTATGATATGCAGAAGAGCGACCGACGAACAGATGATCAGCATTTTACTTTTCATCTCAAGAAACCTCCGGAGATTGTTGTATATGAATCCTTGTTTTTCGAACTTCTGGCATTTTTTTCCATAAAATGTCACACCGCATATTCTATCAGCATTTCCCGTGAAGTCAAATGAAAATCGAAAAAAAAGTTCATTTTTTTTAAGTTTCGGGGATTGAAAAACGGTCGGGCTCCGATTTCCAGATCGGGACCCGGCGTCCGCGGGCCTGTTTTTCCCCCATGACTTTCCCGCCCGGACCGATTCCCGGTTTCAGGGACAATCGGCGGAAAAATCGGATCGGAGCTTGAAAAACCGGAATGAGGGTGTATATTGACGTTCTGTCTTTGCAACCTGTCGGCAAACTGCTGCCGAAATGAAGAATAGAAAGGAATACAGAAATGAAGAGAACGTACCAGCCCTCGAGGACGAAGAAAGTCCGCACCTGCGGATTCAGAGCAAGAATGGCAACGTCGGACGGACGCCGGGTCCTTGCCCGCCGCCGCGCCAAAGGACGCAAGCGTCTCACGATCTGAACGGAAGCGTTTTTCCGTGGGAACGGAACTTGATCAGAGCCCAAAACCGGAATTTTCGGCAATCTGCCTTAAAAACGGTTTCGATGCCGTGAAAAACAGGGGAAAACGCATCTGCGCCCCCTGTTTTACTTTTTTATATGTTCCCGGCCTCTTCAAAACGGAAAGACGGTTCGGCATTCTATGCAGCAGAAAATTCGATTCGAGAGCAGTGAAGCGCAACCGTGCAAGACGTCTGGTCAGGGAAGCATTGAGACTCTATCCCGTTCAGAATGTGATCCCCTGCGGGATCCTGATCATTCCCCGGAGAAGAATTCTGGGCTGCCGGAGACAGGAAGTTTCCGAACAGCTGAATCAGGCGTTCCTCAAGGCAGGACTGACGCCGAACCCCGTCCCGGATTCGCCGCCCGCGCAGCAATGAGCCTGATCCGGTTTTACAGATTCTGGATTTCTCCGCTGTTCCCGCCCTGCTGCCGGTTCACCCCGACCTGTTCCCAGTACGGCCTGGAAGCCATCCGCGTTCACGGACTTTTCAAGGGCTCCCTCCTGACCGCCTGGCGAATCTTCCGCTGCAACCCGTTCAATCCCGGCGGCTGGGACCCCGTGCCTCCCCGGAAAGCCCCCAAGGAAACCATCAAGTGAAATTGGATAAAGAGACAATCATCGTCATCGCCGCGTGCGCACTGCTGATCGCCGGCTGGATGTACTTTTCCCCCGGACAGCAGACTGCTCCCGCACCGCAGCCGCCCGTACCCGCGCCGGTTTCCGCCCCGGCCGCCGCACCCGCTCTTCCGGCGGGAAAAACTTCTCTTCCCGCCGCTCTTCCCGGAACTCCTGTCCCCCCGAAACCGGGCGCATTCGTCCTTTCCAACAGCTTTGCCGACTACCGCTTCAATTCCTACGGCCGTCCGGATGAAATCATTCTCAAGAACGCCCAGATGACCGGCAGCGCAAAACCGGTCGAAATCCGTGAAATTTCCGGATTCGAGCCGCTGGCCCTGGAACCCGTCGGATTCACGCTGCAGAGCGCGGGCGCCGAAAAACTTTCGCCGCTGGAGGCCAGGTCCGTCAAGGTCTGGCGCAATTCCGCCGGAGCAGCCGTCACGGTCGTCCAGAAATTCCGGCTTTCCCCCGATTCCCCGAAACTTTCCTGCACCGCCTCGATCGAATCGAAGCAGGTTCCCGAAATCGAACTTCTGGCCTGGGCCGGAATGCTTCCGCCGCTGGAACACTTCTCCGGAGACAAGCTCCGGGACATCCACCGCGTGGAATATCTGCCTGCCGGCGCGGGCAGCGCCGTGACCGCCGATCCCGATTCCAAGCCGGAAAAATTCCTGAAAAAGCAGACCTCCGACCCCGTGGAATGGGTGGCCGTCTCCAACAAATATTTTGTTTCGATCCTGCTGGCGAAGAACTTCTTCAGCGGCGGCGTCAGGTTCATGAATGAAAAGGCCGCGCTGCCCGGTTCCGACGGCACCGCAGTCTGCAACCAGCCGCGCGCCGCGGGAATCTGCCGCGCCCTGAAACTGCCCGCCGTGCTCGAATTCGACTACTACATCGGCGCCAAGGACATGCGCGACATGCGCGAACTCCCCGCCAGTTCGCTCAAGGCGATCCATCTGGCCTACTGGGGCTGGCTTGAACCCGTCTGCCGCCCGATGCTCTACCTGCTGAATCTCCTCAAGGGAATTACCGGTTCCTACGGCTGGTCGATCATTCTGCTCACCGTGCTCGTGAAGCTCGTGCTGTGGCCGCTGATCCACAAAAGCAACAAATCCATGCAGAAAATGCAGAAGATCCAGCCCAAGCTGAACGCCCTCAAGGAAAAATACAAGGACAAGCCGCAGGAGTTCAATGCAAAAATGTGGGAACTCTACCGTCAGGAGGGCGCCAGTCCCGCCAGCGGATGCTTCCCGATGCTTCTGCAGTTCCCGATCTTCGTCGCGCTTTATTCCACGCTCGATTCCGCCGTGGAGCTGCGGCATGTGCCGTTCCTCTGGGCCGCCGACCTTTCGAGGCCCGACACGCTCGGCCCGATGATCTGGGGCTTCCAGCTTCACCCGCTGATGATCGCCTCGACCGCGCTGATGCTCCTGCAGATGTGGCTTTCGCCTCAGACCGGCGACGCCACCCAGCGCAAGATCATGATGATCATGCCCGTCGTCATGCTTTACTTCTTCTACGATTTCCCGTCCGGCCTGGCGCTTTACTGGACGGTCAACAACATTCTGAGCATTCTTCAGATGAAATACAGTCAGTATGCCGCGGCCAGGGAAACCGCCGACGGCACGTCCGGCCCAGCCGGAAACAAACTCAAAAAAGCTTAATTCAGGAGAACCGAATCATGGAAAACAATCAGACAGAAACCCCCGTTCCGCAGACGGCCGCCCCGGCCGCTCCCGCGGAAGCCTGCCCGGTCGAAGCGCCTGCCGCGCCGAAGGCCGAAGCTCCCGCCGCCGAACCCTGCTGCTGCAAGGCCGAATCCCCGAAGGCCGAAGAAACCTGCCCGGTCGAAGCGCCTGCCGCGCCGAAGGCTGAAGCTCCCGCCGCCGAACCCTGCTGCTGCAAAGCCGAATCCCCGAAAGCCGAAGAAGCCTGCCCGGTTGAAGCGCCTGCCGCGCCGAAGGCCGCAGAGTTCGCCGCGCCCCCGTTCGCCGATGACGGCAAATTCGCCGATGGCTCCAAGGCCGAAGCTCCGGCCGGAGCGCAGGAAAACCACTTCGAACGCAGAGAGCGCCCTGTCATTGAAATCACGCAGAAGATGCTGGACGATTCCGTCAGGACGCTGGAAACCATGCTGAACTATCTGGGCCTCGAAGGCTCGGTCCGCGCGGAAAAGCGCACGGCAAAGATCAATCTTCTGGTGGCCAGCCACGACGCCGGACGCATCATCGGCCGGAAGGGTCAGTCCCTGGAAAGCCTCCAGCTGCTCGTGAACCGCATCATGCAGAAGGCCAACCAGGAATTCCCGAAAGTCTATATCGACATCGACGGCTATTCCACAAAGAACGCCACTCCTCCGCCGGAAGGCAAACCCCGCCGCGACGGCGGCAATTTCCGCGGCGGCAGAGGCGAGCGTTCCGAGCGTTCCGAGCGCCAGGACCGTCCGGAGCGTGCTGAGCGTTCCGAGCGCCAGGACCGTCCGGAGCGTTCCGAGCATTTTGAGCATTCCGACCGTCCGGCACGTTTTGAGCGTTCCGACCGTTTCGACCGTTTCGAGCGTCCGGCGCGTTTTGAGCGCTCCGACCGTCCGGAGCACCACGGCCGCGACGAATTTGCCGATGCCGACAAGGAAGAAGTGCTCCGCCAGCAGGCGAAGGATGCCGCCATCGAAGTCCGCCGCTGGGGCGAACCCGTCACGCTTCCCCCGATGAATTCGCATGACCGCCGCATCATTCACATCACTTTGGAAAATGAAGAGGGAATTGCCACGGACAGTCAGGGCGACGGCGCCATGAAGAGCGTGGTCGTTTCCCTCAAGAACAAGGAACAGTGAATTCTGTTCCGCGGAGCAAATGGAAATCATGAACAGTCTGAAGGGAAAAGCAATCGTTTTTCTGGCCGACGGAATGGCCGATGAACCCTGTCCGGAACTCGGCGGAAAGACGCCGCTCGAGGCTTCCGAAAAACCGTTCATGGACTCCATCGCCAGAAACGGGGCGAGCGGAACGTTCCTCTCGCTCCCGGAAGGATTTCCCACATCTTCCGACGCGGCCAACATGTCCGTGCTCGGATACGACCTGGCAAAATATTATCCCGGCCGCGGCCCGATCGAGTGCGCCAGCCAGGAAATTCCGCTGAAGCCCGATGACATCGCGTGGCGCTGCAACCTGGTTACCGTCGACCCGCAGGGAATTCTGCGCGACTATTCCGCCGGACACATTCCCGCCGCAAAGGCCCAGACCCTGATGCATGACCTCCAGAAGAAATTCGGGTCGGACAAGGTCTCCTTCTACAGCGGCGTGAGCTACCGCAATCTGCTCGTGCTCCACGGAAAGGAGTTCTCGGCCGACGTCGACTACTGCAAGCCGGATTCCTCCCAGGACCAGCCCGTTTCCGAACTGCGGCTCAAGGCCCGTTCGCCTCAGGCGCAGCATACGGTCGACTTCCTGGAAAAACTCTGCGCGGATGCCGGAAAGTTTCTCGCGGAACATCCCCTCAACAGGGGATGCGCTTCGCCCGCAAACAACATCTGGCCGTGGAGTCCCGGACACAAGCCGCATTTCCCCGCGTTCTCCGGAAAATATGCCGGACGCCGCGCCGCCGTCATCACGGCCGTCGACGTGATCGCCGGAATCGCCAAATGCGCCGGCATGGACGTGATCAGGGTTCCCGGCGCCACCGGCTACCTCGACACCAACTACGCCGGAAAGGCCCAGGCCGCCATCTCCGCAATCGAAAAATACGATTTCGTCTACGTCCATCTGGAAGTGATCGACGAATGCTCCCACGAGGGCGACCTGAAGCTGAAGCTCCGCGCCATTTCCGATTTCGAAAACAAGATCGTCAAGCCGGTCATGACCGCGCTTGCCGGACGCGATGTCACGTTCGCGGTCCTGCCGGACCATCCGGTCCCGTTCAAGCTCCGCAAGCATACGCGCACGCCGGTTCCGGTGGCGGTCTGGGGACCGCACATCCAGCCCGATTCCGTCACCGAATACGGTGAAACCGCCGCGAAAAAAGGTTCTCTCGGATTTATGACGGGCGAAATGTTCGTGCGCAAGGTGCTGAACATTCAATAGCTTTCCCTGTTCCGCAGGAACCGGCCGCGGATTTGACTTTTTGCGCCCGGCGTGTATATTGGCTCCGCCAGCCGGTTTCAAGGGGAGGTCGGCGGTGTCAACATCTAACGGGGGGAACTCTTCATGATGATGAAGAAAGAACTTGCCGACGCGTTCGGCGGACAGCTCGTCTTCGAACTTCAGTCCGCGTACCTTTATCTCTCATTTTCGGCCGTGCTCGATTACGGAAAATTTCCCGGCGCGGCGCACTGGATGAAAATGCAGGCCGACGAGGAAATGATCCATGCCAACGCATTCTTCGCCTGGCTGATGAACCGGAATGCGGAATTCGTTCCGCAGGCGATCCCGCGTCCGGAAACGGAACAGGTGAAGTCGCCCGCAGAAGTCTTCCGTGCAGCGCTCGAACACGAAAAGACCGTGTCCGGCCGCATCGAAGCCCTGGCCGCAAAAGCCGTGGCGTGCGGAGACTTTACGGCGCTTTCATTCCTGAACGTGTTCCTCGGCGAACAGGTCCAGGAGGAAAAAACCGTCCAGACCGTCTGCGACAAACTCGAACTCGCCGGCGATTCGCGCAACGCGATTCTTTTCCTGGATTCCGAACTCGCGGCCCGGCCCGCGCCGGCCCCGCTGACCATTCCGGCGGGAGCGTAAAATTATGGATTCCACTTCCGGAAAGCCGCTTCTCCTGCATGTCTGCTGCGCTCCGTGCGCATCGGGATGTCTGGACCGTCTTTCCGGAAGAAAGGTCACGCTCTTCTATTCCAATTCCAATATCGACACGGCGGAGGAATTCGAAAAACGCCTTTCGTTCGTGAAGCGCCTCGCGGGGCTTTACTCGCTGGAGCTGATCGCAGACAACTATTCGCACGAGGCGTGGCGGAAGGCCGTTTCCGTCGTGCCGGGATACGAGAACTGTCCAGAACGCGGGGCGCGCTGCAGGGCCTGCTTCGCGTATTCGCTGGGGCGCGCCGCGGCAAAGGCGGCGGAGCTGGGCATGGATTTCACCACTACGCTCACCGTAAGCCCGCATAAGGATTCGGAGACAATTTTCAGCGTGTGTTCCGAAAATGCCCGGTTCGAACCCTGGAACTTCAAAAAGCAGGACGGCTTTGCAATCTCCCTGCGGAAAAGCCGCGAACTGGGACTTTATCGGCAAAACTACTGCGGATGCGAATACTCACACAGGACATGATCCTGTCCGCAATTCTTCGTCAGGGGCTGCTCGCCCCCGACACCCCGTCGGCAGGACTCAAAGAGCCCTGCACCCTGCGCAAAAAATTCAATTTTTTGCGCTTGTTTTTTGTCGAACCTGTCGACCAGGGGGCAAACCGCACGGTTTTCCCCCTGGACCCCAAAATCCCGTAAATGCAAATCCGCGGAGCACAAGCCCCCAAAGTACCACAAACCCGTAAATGCAAATTAGCGGAACAGACAAAAAAAATTATTGTCGGCAGTTTCAGTATCAACTGCCGACAATAACGGAATATAGTTCCGAAATTGAGTTTTTCAAGTTATGAATTTGTTTTGACGGCTTCAGGAAAGCCGCATGAATCGCTGATTCCCTGATTTGAAAGCCGCCGGCATCCGGCGTACGGGAAAGAAAATTTAGGAAAACGATTTGAAAAACGCTTTAACCGGCGGTATATTAAACTTTTGTCGTAACAACATGTGAAATGAAGCATTGAAAGGATACACACAATATGCCGAAAAGAGAAGTGAGAATGTCGGCGGTCAAGACGCATAAGCATGCCATGGCCGCGCGTTTGAAGAACAGAGCCTGCCGCAACGCGATCTGGACTCTTGAAAAGAAGCTCAGAGCCGCTGTGGAAGCCGATGAAAAGACCGGCGCGCAGGATCTTCTGAAACAGGAGTATTCGCTGCTGGACAAGGCAGTGAAATACGGCACGCTCCACCGCAATGCGGCAGACCGCAAGAAATCCCGCCTCGCGTCGTTTGTCGCCGCGGGCAAGAAAGCCGCTCCGGCGCCGGCCGCCGCTCCTGCTGCAGAGCAGAAGAAGGAAGAGCCGGCTCCTGCCGCGAAGTAACCGGCAGGAAACAGTCTCCGCGGACGACGTGTTCCATGTCCGCGGGGAGTCCGGCGCGAAGGATGATTGAGGTTCGCGTCATGGCGGGTTTTCCCGCCATATTTTTTGATGCGGGGAACACAACACAGAACAACATCAGGGCGGAGGCAGAAAAATGAATCATGAACTTCTGGCTATTCTCGAATACATCGAACAGGAACGCGGCGTCAGCAAGGAACAGTTGATCCAGGCGATTGAGAATGCGCTTCTCACCGCTTCCCGCAAAAGCATCCACCCGGCCAGCGAACTTTCCGTGAAGGTGGACCGCCAGACGGGAGACATCCGCGCATGGGCCACGCTCGAAGTCACGGATGGAACCCCCGACAACGATCATATTTCGCTGGCAGACGCCCGGGCGAAGAACCCCGATGTCAAGGTCGGAGACAAGATCCAGCTTGAAGTCACGCCGAAGGATTTCGGACGGATCGCCGCGCAGACGGCCAAGCAGGCCATCGCCCAGCAGATCCGCAAGGCCGAAAAGGCCACCGTCCAGGAGGAATTCCAGGACAAGATCGGCGAGATCGTGAGCGGAACCGTCCGCCGCTATGAAGCGGGCGGAATCCTGGTCGACCTCGGCAAGGCCGAAGGAATCCTTTCCTCCAAGGACCGCGTTCCCGGCGAACAGTATTCCGCCGGCGACCGCATCAACGCGCTCCTGCTGAAGGTGGACGTGATGGCGGCGGGGCCGAGTCTGATTCTTTCCCGCACGTCTCCGCAGTTCATCCAGAAGCTGTTCGAGCGCGAAGTTTCGGAAATCCATGACGGCGTGGTCCAGATTGTGGGAATCGCCCGTGAGGCCGGCAGCCGTACGAAAGTCGCGGTCAAGAGTTCCGACCAGCGGATCGACCCGGTCGGTGCGTGCGTGGGAATGCGCGGAATGCGCGTGAAGAACATCACCGGCGAACTGGGCGGCGAGCGCGTGGACATCATTCATTACTCGGAAAACATTTCCGAGTACACCGCGAATGCGCTTCATCCGGCCAAGGCCGAAAAGATCGAAGTTCACGAGGATACCCATCTCGTTGTCTTTTACGTGAATGCGGAAAACTCCCGTCTTGCGTTCGGCAAGAAGGCGCAGAACGTCCGGCTCGCCCAGAAACTGATTTCGCCGTGGAAAATCGACATCAAGACTGCGGGCGGGGAAACCAAAACCAAAGAGGAAATCTTCGAGGAAAAGAAAGCTCAGTATGCCAGGGAACTTTCCGGACTTCTCGGAATTTCCGAGGAATCTTCGGCAAAACTCGTTTCGGCCGGATTCCTTTCTCTTGACGGTCTCCGCGCGGTTTCGCGCGAAGATCTTGCCGCGATCCCCGGCCTTCCGGCCGAAGACGTGGACGCCATTACTGAAAAAATCGCGACCGGCCAGCCTGGCGCCTGAACCGTTTGCGGGAACTGTGAGGATGCATCATGTCAGCTTCGAAAACCATGAAAGTCAAGGACATTGCCGGCAAGTACGGCATTTCCCCAAAAGACGTCATCAAGGAACTTAACGCGCAAGGCTTCGACGTCACGGGGGCATCCTCCGCCATTCCCGCCGACGCGGCTGAAATCGTAGACGTGTTCTTTTCCGACCTGATTGCCAAGCGCAAGGAGGCCGATAAAAAGGCGAAACAGGCCGCCAAGGCCAAAGCCGCCAAGATGGCCGCCGAAGGCGGAGACATTGCCCCCGGCGATGTCCCGGCGCTCAAAATCGCCGAACCCGTCGTTGTCAAGAAACTCGCCGAAACGCTCGGCAAGCGCCCCAATGAAATCGTTTCCGGGCTCATGATGATGAACGTCTTCGCCAACATCAATCAGACCGTCGAGCCCCAGGTCGCGGTCGAACTTGCCCACAAGCTCGGATTCAATCTCAAGGTCGAAAAGGCCGCTTCCGCCGCGGAGAAAAAGAAACCCGCGCTCTCCCCCGAAGATGCCGCGAAGGAGCTCGACGATCCGAAAAATCTCGTGCCGCGCCCCCCGATCGTCACCTTCATGGGCCACGTCGACCACGGCAAGACCTCCCTTCAGGACAAGATCCGCAAGACCGACGTCGCCGCCGGCGAAGCCGGTGGAATCACACAGAACATCGGCGCCTCCGTCGTTTCCATCAACGGAAAGACCATCACGTTCGTCGACACTCCAGGCCACGAGGCCTTCACCCAGATGCGTGCCCGCGGCGCCAACGTCACGGATATCGTGGTGCTGGTGGTTGCCGCGGACGACGGGTTCATGCCGCAGACCATTGAGGCCCTGAACCATGCGCGCGCCGCCAAGGTGCCCATCATCGTCGCCATCAACAAGATGGACCTGCCGGACGCGAATCCGGACAAGGTCCTGCTGAACATGCAGCAGAACAACCTGACTTCCGAGGAATGGGGCGGCCAGGTGGCCGCGATCCGCGTTTCCGCCAAGTCGGGAATGGGGATCGACACCCTTCTCGAACGCATCCTGCTGGAAGCCGAAATGCTCGAGCTCAAGGCGAATCCGAAGCGTCCGGGCATTGCGTTCGTCCTGGAATCCCAGCTGGAACAGGGGCTCGGCCCCACGGCCAGCGTGGTCGTGAAGAACGGCACGCTCAAGCTCGGCGACCCGATCATCTGCGGCGAATACTGGGGCAAGGTCAAAACCCTTCTCGATTCGCACGGACAGAGGATCAAATCCGCCGGGCCTTCCACTCCGGTCAAGGTCGTCGGACTTTCCGGAGTTCCGGAAGCCGGCTCCAAACTCGTGGTCTGCGAAACTGAAATCGAGGCGCGCAAGCTCGCCGAGGAGCGCGCGACCGTCAACCGCGAACAGACCCTCAGCGCCAAGGCTTCCGGCGGAACCACGCTGGAAGACCTCTTCAGCAAGATGGAATCCCAGGAAAAGAACCAGCTCTGCATCGTGCTCAAGGGCGATGTGGTCGGGTCCGTCGAGGCCATCACCGATTCCCTCAAGAAGCTGCCCAGCGACAAGATCAGCATCAATATCGTGCATTCGGGCGTGGGTGCGATCACGGAAACCGACGTCCTGCTCGCCCGTTCCGCCAACGGAATCGTGGTGGGCTTCCATGTGCGGGTGAATCCCGGCGTGAATCAGCTCGCCAAGAAGGAAAAAGTCGAAATCCGCCTCTACACGATCATCTACGAACTGCTGGAAGACATCACCGACGCCCTCGCCGGCAAGCTCGAGCCGGAAAAACGTGAAAAAGAGCTCGGCACCGCGCGGATCCTCCAGATCTTCGAACTTTCCAAGGGCCCGAAAATCTGCGGATGCACCGTGGACAAGGGCATCGTGAAGGTCGGGGCGAAGGCCAGGGTCTTCCGCAACAACGAACTCATCTTCAATGGGGAAGTCCGCTCCCTCCGCCGCTTCCACGACGACGTCCGCGAAGTCCGTCAGGGACTCGAATGCGGAATCAAGCTCGACAACTTCCTCGATTTCGAAGTGGGCGACTATATCCGGATTTATGAAATCGAACTCAAGAAGGCCACGCTGACCTGAGCAAAGTCCCCGCGGCCGGAAAGGCGAATTGCACTATGCCGTTCACTCCAGACAGAATCGCCCGCGTCAACGAGCTCCTCAAACGCGAAATCGCCGGAATCATCGAGCACGAATGCATCTCCGTGCCCGGAATCCTCGTTTCCGTGGTCAAGGTCCACACCTCCAGCACGCTCCGCAACGCCACAGTCTATGTGAGCGTTTTCGGCAGCAAGGGGATTGAGAACCCCGAGGAGCGCGCCATTGCGCTGCTCGAACAGCGCCGAGGCGACATTCAGCACTGCATCTCGAAGAACATCATCCTCAAATATACGCCCGTCCTCCGCTTTGCCGTGGACCACAACATCGAGGAGGGCGACCGCGTGCTTTCCATTCTCCGCGATCTCGAGAAGAATGACAAGGGGATGAAACGCAAATGACCATGAGTGCCGCCGATTTTCTCCGTGCGCTCGAAAAAGCCCGCGGAGGCGTCATTGCGGTCGCCGCGCACGTGCACCCCGACGGCGATGCGATCGCCAGCTTTTCCGTCATGGTTTCCGTGCTCCGGGAACGGGGATTCAACGCCGTCGGAATCTTCCCGGAAGTTCCGCCGGATTCCTATGGAAAGTATCTGCCGCGCGAAGGCGTCGTGAAGACGCCCGAAGGCCTGAAGAACGTCCGCCTGTTCATTGTCCTGGACTGCGCCGCGCCCGCCCGCGTCGCGGCCGGAGGATTCGATTTCCTGAAGGTTCCGGAAATCCTCTGCATCGACCATCACGCCTACAACGAGCAGTTCGCCTCTCAGACCCTGATCCGGCCGGAAGCGTGCGCCACTGCCGAAGTGCTTTTCAAACTCTTCCGCGAATGCGGATTCCCGATTTCGGCGGAGAACGCCTCGCGCCTGTTGCTCGGGGTCGTTACCGACACCGGCTGTTTCCGGTTCGACAACACCGGCGCGGACGCGCTCGAAACCGGGGCGGAACTGATCCGGCTCGGCGGAAACCACCGCCAGATCGTCATGGACTCCTTCTTCAGCCGCAAGGCCAACCTCGTCCGCCTGGAAGCCGACCTGATCCTGAACCACATGAAGACCGCCTTCGACGGCCGTCTGGCGTGGGTGGTCCTTTCCCGCGAACTGCTGAACCGCTACGGCGTGGAAGTCCGCAACACCGAAACCCTGATCGAGGCCGTGCGCCAGCTGGAAGGCCTTGATTTTGCCGCGCTCTTCCGCGAGGAGCCCGGTTCCTACAAACTTTCGATGCGCTCGAAGAATCCGGCCGTTTCCGCCGGGAAAATCGCGCGCGCCCTCGGCGGCGGAGGCCATGAAATGGCGTCCGGCGCAACCATCCCCGCCTCTTCCATTGAGGAAGCGGAAGCAGTCTTTCTCAAAACGATAAAACCGGAATTCGAAAAATCATGAAGTTCAACCCCGAAAAACACCATCTTCCTCCCTTTGACCGCAGCGGAATCCTGCTGGTCGACAAACCTTCCGGCTGGACCAGCCACGACGTTGTCTCGTTCGTGCGTTCGCGCTTCAACGTGCCCAAGGTCGGACACTGCGGCACGCTCGACCCCGCCGCCACCGGCCTGCTGGTCGTGGTCCTGGGAAAGTTCACCAAGCTCAGCCAGAAGTTCTCCGGCGAGGACAAGACCTATCAGGGACGCATCCTCGTCGGCACCGAAACCGATGCGCAGGACATGGACGGCAAGATCCTCCATGAAAACGACTGGAGCAAGGTGACTCCCGAATCGCTCGAGGACGCCTTCATGAACTTTGTCGGCGAGATCGAACAGGTTCCGCCCATGGTTTCCGCCGTGAAGAAGGACGGCGAACGGCTCTACGCCCTCGCACGCAAGGGAATTGAGGTTGAACGCGAACCCAAGAAAATCACGATCTT
>CAZHPP010000049.1:0-13549 GCA_964534535.1 uncultured Victivallales bacterium
CTGAAAAAACAGGAAACGTTTTCTGCACAGTCTTTTATTTTTTCCGGTTGACACGGCGTCCGGGCCTTCAAACGGAAAGGAGCCCGTCCAATGAACGAACTGTTTGTCACCGCAGCCGAAAATCTTCTGGATTTTTACGGCAGCGACGCCCTGCTGATCAACGGCAGCGTATCGGAAAGCATCCGGATTTCGCCGCTGTTCCCCGCAAAACTCGCCGGGAACGAAAAACTGGAGTCCGATGCCGACGTCCTGATTCCCGGAACGGTCGATGAAAAGAAGCTGATCCCGAAAAGCACGCGCCTGCGGACCGGAACCGGAGAATGGACTCTCGTTTCGGTTTCGGCCGTGGGTTCCGCCGGAAGCGGGAAAGCCTTTTATGAACTTGCCATTGCACGCTGAACAGGAGTTCGCAGCATGAAACTTCGATTCACTCCGGCCTTCGACGATCTGAAGGCCGATGCCGCGGAACTGGTCCGGGAAACCGGAATTGAACTTTACCGGTGCGCCGCGGGATTCACGCCCGTCCGGAGCGGCCGCGCCCGCGCCAACTGGTTCTGCGGTGTCAATGCGGAAAACAATTCTTCGGACGAATCAATCGAATATGACGATTCGCGCGCAGGAGAAGCGTTTTCGGCCGCGGTTCCCGGCGATGTTCTCACCGTCTCCAACAATCTGCCCTACATCCTGAAACTGGAACAGGGATCTTCCGGCCAGGCGCCGTTCGGGATTTCCGTGAATGCCCTGCGCAGCGTCCAGGAATTCCTGGAAGGGAGGCAGGCATGAGAATCGATTCGGCAGTGGTCAGGGCAAGATTCGATTCCCTGCTGGCGGAAGTTTCCGCGCTGGACGAAGTGTTCACGGTGGTTCCGGGGGACGTCTTCGATCCGGCCGACCTGGACCTTTATCTGAGGAAGAGTTATTCGGGACTGCGGAACGCTGTGCTTTCGCAGGGGGAGTTCCGTCTGAACGGGACTCTCACGCTGGAAGTGTTCACGCGGTGCGGAAAACCGGAATCCGGCGCGGCGCTCTGCGACGAACTGGCGGCTGCGTTCGACCCGGAGACGGGGAATCCGGACCGGCATTCGTTTTTCACCGTTTCGGTGCGGCATCTGGCTCCGCAGCTGGAAGGGCTCTGGCTCCGGAGCGGAATTTCCGTGGAATTTTCGGCCTGGTGAACGGGATTTTTCCATGCCAGGAATCGAACTGCATCTCAAACAGTCGCTCGCATTCACGAGCCGCGCCACGGAAATTCTCTACGGCGGGGCGGCCGGCGGAGGCAAAAGCTTCCTGCTGAGGGCAAAAGCCATCGCCTCCGCGCTCGCCGTGCCCGGAATCCAGATCTATCTGTTCCGGAGACAGTACGGCGAACTCGTCAAGAACCATCTGGACGGCGCCGGAGGATTCCGGGAACTGCTGCGGGAATATCTTCAGGGCGGATACTGCAGGATCGCCTCCGCGCCGCCCGCCGTGCGCTTCGCCAACGGCTCGACGATCCATCTCTGCCACTGCCGCTTCGACCGCGATGTGATCCGCTATCAGGGCGCGGAAATCCACATGCTGCTGATCGACGAACTCACGCATTTTTCGGAACCGGTCTACCGTTCTCTCCGCGCCCGCTGCCGCATGCCGGAATGCGCAAAGTCCGCGGGCGGAAACCTCATGCCGCTCCCGCTGATCCTTTGCGGAGCGAATCCCGGCGGCCCCGGCCACAACTGGGTCAAGGCCGCCTTCATCGATCTCGCCGAACCCTTCCGGATCCGGCGGATGCCTCCGGAGGAAGGCGGCATGCTCCGCCAGTACATTCCCGCAAAGCTCGAGGACAATCCGAGCCTCGACCGGAACGAATACGAAGCACGGCTCGCCGGACTCAAATCGCCGTGGCTCGTGCGCGCCATGCTCGAAGGGTCGTGGGACATCGTCTCCGGCGGCATGTGGGACGACGTGTGGAACCCCGAAATCCACGTTCTGGAACCGTTCGCGATTCCGCATTCGTGGCGGATCGACCGTTCGTTCGACTGGGGATTCACCAAACCGTACAGCGCGGGATTCTGGGCCGAATCGGACGGGTCGGACGTTCCGCTCGGAAACGGCGGCGCGCTTCACACCGTGAACGGCGACCTCTTCCGGATCGGCGAACTTTACGGCTGGAGCGGCCGCCCCGACGACGGCGCGCGCCAGACTCCGCGCGAGGTTGCTTCCCTGATCCGCGAACAGGAGTCCCTGCTCGGAATCGCCGGACGCGTCAGGCCGGGACCGGCCGACAATTCGATCTTCGATTCCGGTGGAGCCCCCTCCCCCGCCTCCGAAATGGAACGCTCCGGAGTCCGCTGGACCCGTTCCGACAAGTCTCCGGGATCGCGAAAGCGCGGCTGGATCCTTCTCCGTCAGCGCCTGCTCGGCGCCGTTCAGAAAAACGGCGCTCCCGGACTTTACATCTTCCGGAACTGCGGCAATTTCATCCGCACAATCCCCGTGCTCGAGCGTTCCGCGAAAGACCCGGACGACATCGACACGCATGCCGAAGACCACATCGCCGACGAAACGCGGTACCGTCTGCTGGCCTCCGCGGTCCGAACCGTTTCCGGCGGGATCCGCTGCTGACTCGTTTCCGCACGAAATGCAAGAAATCCGGCATTTTTCTGATTTTCCTCTTGACTTTTGAAATTACAAATGTAAATTTACGGATGTAACGAGGAGGCATTTCATGTTTGGAAACACAACATATCGTCAGGGGAGCGGGAGGACGCGGTTCCGCACGCTGCTCTGGCCGTGCGCAGTGGGGATTCCTCTGCTTGGAATCATTCTCTGGTTCATGCTGAGTCTCAAGCCGGAACCGCTGACTTCGGAGGAAATTCTGGCAAAGAAGCAATGGACCGAGCCCGAACTGACCGATTCTCTGGCACGGGCGTTCGCCCCGACGACCAACCGCCGTTCGCGCGACCAGGTGCTGGAACATCTGGGGCGTCAGCTGAAAAGCTACCCGCCGGAGAAACAGGAGGAAATCCGGGACCATGCCGTTGCGGGAGCCGTCCGCGAAACACTGCGCCAGGTCCGCGCCATGCCGGCCGACCAGCAGACCCGGATGATCGAGGCCATGCGGACCCGCGCGGAAACAAGTCTTCTCGCCATTGCCCGGAAGAACAATCCCCAGGCCGAACTGAACAGACAGCTGAATTCCGCGCGGGGGAAAGCGTTCGGGAAGGAAGTCAGCCGCGTGGTGCTCACGGAGCTCACGCCCGACGAACGCCGTCTGTTCGCGCCCGTGACAGAACTCTGGTTCCGCATCATTCAGGAGGCTCAGAAATAACATGCAAAATCATCATTTTACGCTCGTGGAACTCCTCGTCGTCATTGCGATCATCGCGATTCTCGCCGGACTTCTTCTGCCGGTGCTCGGTTCCGCGCGGGAACGCTCCCGCCGCACAGCGTGCATCAGCAATCTCCGTCAGATCGGGACCGGACTCGAGCAGTATCTCGACGCGAACCGGAACATCCTGCCCGACTGCCGCATCTCTCCGAAAAAAGCCGGAGAAGGCGAGGAGAACAAGCCCGGAATCATCGAAGTGCTTGCGCCTTATCTCGGAGCGTCGGACAAGCTCTACAAATGCCCGTCCGACAACATTCACCTCTTTGAAACCGACGGCAGCAGCTATATCTGGGGACGCGAACTCGGGATCAACGGCAAACGCGCCGTCGAGAAGGAACTTCAGGCGCGGGGAATGCGCATTCCGCTGATGTCCGACGGCGGTTCGTTCCACGGACCTGCGGGAAAGACGTCCTCCCGGAACTATCTTTACCTGACCGCGCATATCAGCACGGACGCAGCGAAGGAAATCGCCGAATGAGCGTGGAGTGTTTTCACCTGACGAAGAAATACGGCGCGAAGACGGCGCTGAACGATGTCTCTCTCAAGATCAGCGACGGCGGCGTCACGGGGCTCGTGGGACCGAACGGCGCGGGCAAAAGCACGTTCATCAAGCTCGTGACGGGGCTCCTGTGGCCGACGGAGGGCGGCGTGCTGGTGGACGGCTTCGACGTTCACCGCAGGCATGCCGCCGCCATGAGGCGGCTCGGCGCAGTCATCGAATGGCCGTCCTTTCACACGGACCTGACCGCGCGCATGAACCTGCGGATTCTTTCGGGCGGATACGGCGCCGCCTATGAAGCAAAAGTCGGAGAAATCGCAAAGCAACTGGAAATCGACGGCGTTCTGGATACGAAGGTTTCCGTCTTTTCGACCGGGATGCGCCAGCGTCTGGGAATCGCGCTCGCACTGCTTCCGGACTCGAAATTCATCATTCTGGACGAACCGACCAACGGCCTCGACCCGGGCGGAATCGTGGAAATCCGCGAAATCATCCGCACCTGCAGCCGCAATGCCGGAGTGACGGTGCTCGTGAGCTCGCATCTTCTGAGCGAAATCGAACAGGTCTGCGACAACCTGGTTCTCATTTCCGGAGGCGAAATCAAGGCGTGCGGCAGGCTCGGCGAACTTCTGGGCGGCGGCATGACCGTGAAGATCGGCACTCCGGCCCCGGAACAGGCGCTCGAACTCCTCCGGCGCAGGGAACCCGCCGTTCAGGTCGCGCGGAACGGGGACACGCTCGAACTGCATTCGGAAGGCGTGCTCGACCCGGCCGGACTCAACACGCTCCTCGTCTCGAACGGGATTCCCGTTTCCCGGCTGGAATCCGGACGCCGCAATCTTGAGGATTTCTACCTTTCCAAAACGCAGGGAGACGCACGATGAACTTCATCCGGGCAGTATTCTGCGAACTTCTGAAGATGAAATCGCAGAAAAAAAGTTATGTGATGATCGGCGGACACCTGCTGTTCCTGGCGCTCTGCTACATCGGATTCCGCACCACCACGCACCAGTTCTTCGACCGGATCAACGCCACGATGGAATTCAAGATTTCCAACCTCTCGGCCTACCTCGACGGTCCGTTCTTCGCCCGCGTCTCGATGGTCCCGACCTTCATCGTGCTGATGCCGATCCTGATCGCCACGCTGGCAGGCGACACCGTGGCAGGAGAAATGCAGGACGGCACGCTGAAACTCTACCTGTCGCGTCCGAGGTCCAGGACGCTCGTGATCCTTTCCAAGTTCACGGCGGTCTATCTGGCCGAGCTCGCGTTCTGCATTTACTTTTCGCTGGCCGGACTGGCGATCGGGATTGTTCTGTTCGGAATTTCCCCCACGCAGCTGCTGATGCTGACAGGCGGGCTCTACGGAACGGATTTCGTGGTGATGACGCTCGGGGAAGCGCTGTTCCGCTACTTTGCGGCGACGCTTTACTTTTCGTTTTCGCTGATGGCGCTCGGCTCGATCGCGCTGTTCTGCTCCACGGTCTTCAACCGCATGACCTCGGCGACCGTCACGGTGATCACCGTGTATTTTGTCTCTTACATTGCGGCGGCCCTGCCGTTCTGCGAAAAGCTGCGGCCGTGGCTGATTTCGGAGATCATGAACAACGCGTTTCTGTTCTGGCTGTCGCCGATGCCGTGGGAAAAACTGGCTTCAAACCTTGCTGCGCTTTCACTTTACATCACGGGGTTCCTGGTGCTGGCGGTCCTGAATTTCAACGCCAAGGACATCCGCTGACGGGAAAACGCAGTCAGTGCTTCTGCCGAACGGCCGGACGCGAGATGAATCCGATTGCGGAAACCGTTCCGTGATGCCGCACCGGATACATGGTTTCCAGCCGGGAACCGGTCACTCCGAGAAAACAGTTCGTGCGGCGGAAGTTCACCGTGCGGCCGTTGGCCGCCACGAAGCGGATCATCCTCAGATAGAATTCCGTCGAGGAGGAATCGAAACAGTCGGAAAGATGCGGCTGAAGCACGCCGGCATCGCCGGCACGTTTTTCCAGACTTTCCCGGATGCGGGAATCATTGCTTTCCAGCAGGAATCCCTGGAGGTCCGTCTGGAAGATGTGCTCCGGGGCATTGTCCAGCAGGGCGGCTGAATTGTCCTCGATCCTGCGGATCTTTTCGCGGATGAAGCAGGCTTCCGTCTCGTCGGTGATGATCCAGATGACACCTTCGCCTCCGGCGGGCGAGTCGCCGGAAACGGCCAGCGGCTTTGCCGCGATCTTCAGGAAAAGCTGGGTGCCGGCGGTCGTGAAGATCGTCACGGTGTCCTCAAAGATTCCGCGGACGGCGACCGTCTCCAGGGCCTCCTTCACAAAGGCGCGCCCCTTTTCCATGTTGGAATAGACGATCGCAAGTCCCAGGTCAAACAGTTTTTTGCGGGGACAGTCCAGCATGGCGAGCGCCGTGTCGTTCACGTCGGCGATTCTGCCGCCGGAAGTCGTCACCACGATTCCGTGGACGTTGCTGTTGAAAACGTTGAGCCGCCACTGGTTGTTCTGGAGAAGGATGTTGCGGAACCGGAGATGCGTAAGATAGAAGACGAATCCCAGCAGGACGACCAGCCAGAGCAGCAGGATTCCCATGCCTCCGAGCGAGGCGAGAAGCATCGGAAGAACCGTTTCAATTCCCACGATGATGCGCCAGTTCCTGATTCCGGCCGATTCGGTGGAAAGCTCCGCCGCGACGAACCCGCCCTTCTCACGGAACGCATGGAAGCTCGGTGTCCTGAGGGTCCACTTCGCCCCGGAATCGAACGACGCGCCCGGAAAGTCCGGCTTGACGGCGCTGGAACAGAGAATGGTGCCTTCCGGAGAGACGAGAGCGGTATAGTTGATCCGGAAGCGGCTGAAAATGTGCTGGACGTCGTCCCGGATCACGGCGACCGGAGCTTTTTCCCCCGGCGCGCCCATGCTCCGGGAAATGTAAAGCCCCGGATTCTTTGAAATCGTTCCGAACGAAAATCCCATGAAGTTTCCGCGCTTCTGCGCGGTCCTGAAGTAGCTGCGGAAGGAAAAGTCCGTGCCGCGGAAATCGCGGAGCGGATAAACGTCGGAGGATTCGATGCAGACTCCGGTCTCATCCAGCAGGTAAAGGAACACGGCGTTGTTCTGCCGCGTAATGGAGTCGAGTTTCTGCGGCGGAGGGCTTCTCCGCACGATCCGTTCGGCGGCGCACTTCTTGAGCCAGTCGGAGGCCAGAGCCTCGCTGAGCTGAAGATTCATGCGGTCGCGGAGGTCGCAGAGGTCGGTCAGGATGGTTTTCCCCTTTGCAAGACAGGAATCGACCTCCAGACGCACGCCGAACTGGAGGAACAGCTGCGGCACCAGGAACCCCAGGACCGCGAACAGAACAACTCCCGCCGGCGGAATCCACAGAATCGAACGGCGTCCGTGAAGCTTGAAAAAGTCCGTCTTCCGGTAGCGCAGCCAGAGACACTCCGCCGCAAGATACACGCACAGAACGCGGAACGACACGAACACCATGTGGAATCCGCCGGACGATCCGCAGAAAAGAGTCGGCGAATAGACCTGTTCCGCCATGGCCGCAATTCCCGGCGCAAAGACAAACAGCCCAACCAGCTTCAGATAGAGCGCCGCCGACTGGTCCTCCAGCCGCGAGGAAATGAATATGATCCCCGCCGCCGCGCCGACAGACGCCAGCAGCGCGATCGTATAATAGGCCAGATGCTCCGGCCTCGGCGTGAATCCCGACGACGCCAGACAGCAGTAGAGCGCCGCCAGCAGGAACAGTCCGGGGATATGCCACTTCGCGGGAATCCGCACCGCCTGGAAGGTGAATTCGAACAGGATGAAATAGGAGATCAGGAGCGAACCGAGCCGGAGATGCGCCGGCCAGTAATATTCGGGAACGGCAAACTCCAGAAGCCCGAAAAATTCGCCGAACGCCTGGAACAGCGCGAACCCGCAGAAGCTCATGTAAAGCTTCGGTTTCGTGATCTGTCCGCCGGCACAGCATGCCGCCGCAAGGAAGAGCATTCCCATGCACAGCAGCAGATGGATATAACTATGGATAAACTGCATTTCACTCTCCGTATTTCAGGAAATATATCCGCCGGAGCAGGAAATGTCAAATAAAAAGAACATGTTCCGGAAGGGACGTCCGACGGCGCGCGGAAGACAGTGCCGGCCGGCATGCTGTTTTTCCCAATGAAAGGTTCCGCGGCCCTCCCGCATTCTATGACATTCCGGTATTTTCCATCTCCCCGGAAAGACCGGGCGATATCTGGCGCGCCGATTTATTTTCAGCAAAATTAGGTAAAACTAATTGACAAAGTCAGAAACGATGCTATATTATTCATTACAGGCAGGAGACAATGATACGTTCCCATTCAGGGCGGCGGTCTTTTTCAGGTTTCTATTGTTAGTCTTGACTAATTTAAAGTCAGAAGAAAGGAAGGTAAAACAGCAGGAAAAGCACAGAAGAAAGTTTTCTCACAGGAACAGTCAACAACAAAACACAGGGATTTCAAATGATGAGTTTCAAGACAATGGCGGCCGTGATCTTTGCGGCCGGAATCATGGGATTTTCAGCAGCGGCGGCGGAACAGACTTCCACTGCGGACAATGCGGCGGTCTCCGCGCAGACCGCAGGGAAGAAATGTGCGAAGTGCAGGGGCGGTGCATGCGCGCGGCAGAATGCGGCGTCCGCTGAAAAATGCGTCAAATGCGCCGATACGAAGTGCAGGGATGCAAACTGCGGAAGCTGCCAGTGCGGCAAACAGGCCGCCCCGAAGAAATGCGCCAAATGCAGAGAAGCAAAGGCAGAATAAGTGTCCGGTTCTGAAAAATCCGGGATGCCGGTCCGTTTCATGCGGACCGGCACTTCTGCAGGGAGAAAAGAGAAAAATGTCATGAAAAAACAGTTGAAAAATTTCACATTGATAGAACTTCTGGTCGTAATATCGATCCTTGCGCTTCTGGCCGGGATGCTGATGCCGGCGCTGAACAAGGCCAGGGACAAGGCACGCCAGAGTTCATGCACGAACAACCTAAAGCAGCTTGCGGCGGCATGCGTCATGTACAGCGCCGACAACGACGACTGGATGTCCGGCGCCACCGGCGGCTGGTGCTGCATGAGAAACACCTGGGTCGGGAAAAACGTTTCCTCGCGGCGCGTCGACCTCCGCACGGCCGGGATCGTGACATCCTATCTCGGCACGAACCCCGCCGTGAGATGCTGTCCCGCCATAGCTGCAAAGGCAATCGCGCAGCTGGGGCCGGCCGCGGCCGACGGCACCGTGACCGCCGCATCGGCCGGAATGTGCCGCGGCGGAGGCTACGGCATGAATGTCAACTTCGGATTCCGCAATTTCGAAAAGCCTTTCCGCGTCCGGGCAGGCTCGATCCTGCGTCCGGGACAGTGCGTCATGCTCAGCGACACGGAGCTGGACTGGGGCGCAGCCCTGGTCGTCTATCCGTACTATCTCACGCCGCGGACGAACGTCGAGGATGTCGGCGGATACAGCTGGGGCGCCACACAGCAGTTCCGCCACACGGGAACCGCCAATATCGCATGGGCGGACGGCCATGTGAACCCGGAACGTCCCGGCGAATTCGATGTCGGCGAGTTCGCACTCCGGGAAAATCTCGGCTGGATCGACAGGGATGATTCCCGCTACTGCGTCCTCAAGGCCGACTTCGAAGAGCTCGGGCTTGATCCCGGTTTCATTTAAGGAAAAGGAGGTGAAACATGCCGCAGTCCAACGCACGAAGACGATACGCCGCATACGGAATCATTCTGTTTCTGCTGGCTCTGATCGCCGTCTGGGTGTTTTATGAACCTCCTTACATGAAGGAGCTGAAACGCATGGAGTCGGTCGAAACCGGCACAAAGGAACCGGTCGACGCCGTCAGGACCGCACTGGAAGCCGTCAAGACAAAAGACAGGCGCAGACTCGCCGGATGTCTGCTGGTTTACGACCGCACGGAATTCGACCGCATCGCGGGAGGACTCCTCGAACAGCCCGATCTGCTTCCCGCGGAAGTGATCGGATGCGGCAGACTCGTCCACAGCCATCGTCTGGACAACATATCCGTCTATGTCCGCAGCGTTCCGAGAAAGACCACATATCAGTTTGCCATGCTTCGGGACGGGGACGGCAATTACAAAATATACGGGATCTCGGAATCCGCCAATGCCCCGTGCGGAAGAAAGCGGAGCGCGCAATGAAGAAACTTGCGGTTCTGACGGTTCTCATGGCAGTTCTGGCGGCCGTCTTCTGGCTGTGGCCCTCCGGCAGCCCGAAGGAACTGAAGAAGACGGAAACGGGTTCACCGACGCCGGAAGTCCGCGCGTTCATGGAAAAACTGATCCGCGCCGTATCGGAAAAGGATCAGCGTGCATTCGCCTCTGCGATGAGTGCTCCGGACGAAGTGATGTTCCGGGAATATGCCGCCATGCTCTTTCAGGACGGCGATTTCGCCCCCGCCGCGCTGCTTGACATGACGGAATTGAAGAACGGTTCCTCCGGTTCCGCATCGGTGCGGGTAAAATCGGAAAAACGTTCAAGAATCTATGAGTTCCGGCTGATCCGGCGCAAAGGAAACTTTGCACTCGTCTCCGTGCGGGAAGCAGAATGATGCCCTGATGACATCCCCCCTGCTCCGGCAGGCGCAAACGCTGCAAAGGTCTCCTTCCACGGGATTGGCGTCTGCCGGAGTCTTTCCGCGTTTTTGACCGGACCTGCCGGAGCGCGGGTCAGCCGAGATCGCGGTCGAGCTGAATCAGTGCCCGCGAAAGTTCATCGTGAATTTTCGCAAACGGAAGAATGCCGTTCATGAGCGGGACCGTGACATTTTCATATCTGTTTTCGAGGGAGGCAACCGTCCGGTCGGGAGCATAGCCGAACTCGCCGTCGCACAGTCCGGCCACGACCGGGAACGGCGCGCGGGATGCCGCAACCACGTCGTTCTTGATCGCCTGCATGATTTCGAACGGAGCCCCGAGGATCCGGAACGGTCCGAGCGCAAGCCCATGGACCTCGGCCTCGATGAAGTCCTGATGCCGTTCCAGCATTTTCTTCATCTGACGGGCTCCGCGAAGCTTCACGGTGGCCATGCCCACATTCCTGCTGCCGTCGGAGGCAGTCGGGACATGAAGAATTTTCTCCTGCTCCGCAATGATCGAATCCAGCTTTTCCCGCGTGAACACGGGAAGAGTCGAGATTCGGATCATGCGCGAGAGGATTCTCATGTCCTTGACGTCGGCCTTTTCCGCCCTGCGGAGACCTTCCCTGACCGCGCGGGCAAAGCGTCCCGCCACGACTTCGAGTGCCAGAAGCGATTCGTTTTCCGGCTTGTGGACGCAGCAGGAATTGACATCGCCCAGGGCTCCCTGGAGGAACAGTCCCGTCGAACCGGGAAATTCGCGCATCAGTTCGTGAATCGCGATCGCAGGGAAATCCCCGTGAATATGATGCGTAAGCTGACAGCAGCAGACAGGGTGACATCCGAAGTTCGCCAGAAATCCCGCGAGGGTGCCGTCCTTCCGCGTGAATTTCAGTACCGTCGCCCTGGTATCGGTGAGTTCCGGTTTTGCGGGACGCCAGCCGTCCTTCAGGACCTCGTCGAGCGCCGGAGCGTCCTTGTCATAGACGCGGTTGAGTCCGATCCCCTCGCAGGGGACGACGGCGAGGGAAAGCTCGACGTCCTCGAACCGTTCAAGGGCGTCGAGTCCGGCCTGTGCGATCTTCCACGGAAGAATTTCCATATAGGGAAAATCCATCTCCCCCCAGCCATTCAGGTCGAGTGTGGACGGTCCGGAATGCGTATGGGAACAGCAGACCATGATGGCACTCTCCGCGAGTTCCGGATGTTTTTCCCGGATGATCGAACGGATCAGGCGGACCCGGTCGGCGCCGAGTCCGATCAGGTCGCAGGTGATGAGAACGAACGTCTTTCCGTTCACGCGGAACGCCGCGGCGCGCGCCTCGAGATAATCGCGGACCGCCGTGGAATGCCGGTTCAGGAAGGGGCCGAACCCGGCAAGTTCCACCCCGACCCGCGGCGTAATGTCAGACTTTGCGAATCCCGCTTTCATTCGAGTTCCTTTCGGTTGTCTGAAATTTTATGGAGAATCGCGGAAAGTTTTTCCGCCGTTTCCATATAATACATGAACCAGTGCATCATGACAAGAGTGGAACCGCAGATTTTTTCGCAGACGGGGCATCCGCCGTCGACGAACGCATAATCCTTTTTCGCCATGTTGAAGAGAAGATGTCTGTTAACGGGACCGTAGGTAGCGTTGATTCCTGCGGCGCCTTCCGCGGCCATGGCATTGCCGATCTTCAGCACGTCGCAGTTTTTCCAGTCGAACGTCATTCCGATGGCGTAGAACCCCTGCGGGCCGGCAAGTCTTCCGGGCTTCTGCAGACGGAAACCGGGAATGTCCGACGTGAGTTCTTTCAGTCTCTTCGCAAACGCGTTGTAGCGGCGGATGATGTCCGGAAGTCCTGCGAGCTGGTCTTCAAGGATGCGTGCCTGAATGGCGAGTCCGCGGAAATTATGGCAGATCAGACCGTCGGGCGGGGGAGTCGCGGCATGCCCCTGGCTGTCATAGCGGGAATATCCGATGTGCTTGCAGCGGTAGAGCCGTTCGGCAAGCGCCTCGTCGTTTGTGATGCAGATTCCGCTTTCGCCGGCGGCAAGGGTCTTGGACTGCTGGAAGCTGAAGGAACCGATGTCGCCCCAGCTTCCTGCGCCGCGCCCGTTCCAGATTCCGCCCTGCATGTGCGCGCAGTCCTCGACGACGGCAATCTTATGCTTTTTCGCGATTGCAATGATCTTTTCGAGGTCGGCCATGCTTCCGTAAAGGTGAACTGGGATCACGGCCTTCGTACGCTTCGTGACGGCCTTTTCGAAGGATTCCGGGGAAAGCGCGTACGTTTCGGGGTCAATGTCCGCGAAAATGCACTTCGCGCCGACGTAGCGGACGGCCATGGCGGTGGCGATCCAGGTCAGATCGGGCACGACCACTTCATCGCCCGGACCGACTCCGAGCGCCAGCAGCGCACTTTCGAGCGTGACAGTGCCGTTGGACATGAAAATTCCGAACTTTGCGCCGTGGTATTTGGCGAACGCCGTTTCAAACGACTGTTCCGCAGGGCTGTTGAACGACCACTGGCGTGAAAGATAAAGTTCGCGGATGTGGTCCGCCGTGGCTTCGCTGACCGGCGGCCATGGATTGAATTTGAATTCCTCTGTCTTGAAGAGAGGGGTTCCGCCTTTGACTGCGAGATTGTTCATTTCTGCCTCCTTAGATGTTATTGGCTGTATCCTGATTATACCTTGAAAATACAGAAAACGCAAGTATATTTGACCCATCGAAAATTGATTAAAACTATTATTCCGTTGATAAAAAGGAGCGCCATGGAAGACAGCTGGGAAAAAATTCTTCTGGACCGTCAGAATCACAGGCTGATCACAAGCCGGACTCCGCCCGATGGCTCAAGATGCACCCACGTCCAGGCGCAATGGCGTCGGACCAACATGGATTCACATTTTCACCGCGAGGTCATGCTCGTGCTGGAAGGTTCGGTCATCCAGCCGGACGGAGCCTTCCTCCATGCAGGAAATCCGGGCGACATTTTTCTGTTCGACCGCAACGAACGGCACGACCGCGGATATCCGCCCGGCGTAACAGGGCTCCACCTGTGG
>CAZHPP010000050.1:0-10594 GCA_964534535.1 uncultured Victivallales bacterium
TGGCGGAAAAGCTCGTGCGCGAACCGACGGACGCCGAGATTGCGGACAATCTGGAATTTTCCGAACGCACGGTGGCCGGGCTCCGTCTGGCCGACCTCAAGACCTTCTCGCTCCATGATCCCATCCAGCAGGGCGAGGACGGCGAATTTCAGGATATCATCCCGGACCGCAGCGCCATGACGCCCGACCGGATTCTCGGCGATGCCGAATCCGTGAAGCGGCTCAAGGAACTGCTGTGCGATCTGGACGACCGCGAACGCATGATTCTCAAGATGCGCTTCGGCCTCGACAACCACCGTCCGCGCACGCTCGAAGAGGTGAGCCAGGAAATCGGCCGCACCCGCGAACGCGTGCGTCAGATTCAGAACCAGGCTCTCAGCAAGCTGAAATCCCTGCTTGCCGACGAAGCCGATTTCAAAAGCGATTAGTCTCCCGATGAAGAAGACTTCACATTATCTGTTTGAAAGGGGGTGAAAATCATGGAATGCACGAAAGTCACCCTCAAGAAAGGCGAGCCGATCGACCGCGCTCTCCGCAGACTGAAAAAGAAACTCGATAAGGAAGGCACGCTCAAGGAGCTTCGCAACCGCAAGCACTACGAGAAGCCCAGCGAGAAGAAACGCCGCACCGCACGCCGCAGAGTCTGAGGCGCCGAAGCGTTTGTCGCGACCGCGCGGAGCTCCGGAACCCCGGCCCGGATCATCCGGCCGGAGAAAGCCGGCTCTGCGCGGTTCTGTTTTTCCAAGCCCATTCCCCTTCTCACCACGGACCCCTCATGAATCAACAGCAGAAAGCCATCCTGGAACAAGTCAACAAAGGAAGAAAATTCCAATTCCTTCCCACGCTGGACCTTTATATCTTCCGCGAATTCATGATTCCATTTTCCGTGCTCGTGTTCACGTTCATCCTGCTGTTCCTCATCGGCGACATCTTCAACTATCTTTCCGATTTCCTGGACGCCAAGCAGCAGCACGGAATTTTCCTCAAGGCGGTGGAGTTCTTCGCCCTCAAGATGCCCGGAAACATCCGGTTTGTCCTGCCCATTTCCATCCTGCTTTCCTGCATGTACACCATTTCCAGCCTCGGACGCTGCCGCGAAATTACCGCCATGCGCGCCAGCGGGATTTCCATGCTCCGCTGCGGAGGCGCGATCTATGCCGTGGCCCTCATCACCACCGGAGTCAACTTCTGGTTCAACGAACAGCTCGTCCCCACCTGCAACATGGATGCCGAAGTGCTCCTGCAGGAGGTCAAATATCCCGGCTACAACCGCAGCATGTACAACATGCTCCAGTTCCGCAGCCCGGACAAGACCCGCGACTGGCTCTTCAACAACTTTTCCGACTACGGCCTTTCCGAACGCGTGATCCTCAAGCAGTTCAAGCCCGATTCCTCCGGAAAGCATTACCTGATCTGGGACCTTCAGGCGGACAGCGCCGTCTACGACCCCGTCAACGGCTGGACCTTCCGGAAGGGCCTCATCACGCGCTATCACGAACTGCTGCACATCCCCGGCGCCAGCCAGCAGTTCAGCACCATCACGTTCCCCCGGAATGAAATCCGGGAAACGCCGTATGAAATCAAGAACGCCGTCAAGCCGCCCGACGAACTTTCCTCCCGCACCATCCTCACCATCCTGCTCGTCAACAAGAACATGGCTCACCAGCTCAGATGCAGCTATGAAACCCTGCTTTACTACCGTCTGGCATTCCCCTGGATCTGCTTCCTCTGCGTGTTCCTGGGGCTGCCGATCGCCGTCAAGAACGAACGTTCCGGCGTGTTCCTTTCCATTGTCACGGCCGTCGGCGCGATTGTGCTTTTCCAGATTCTCACCGAACTGTTCCTGGCCCTCGGAAAACAGGGATACATCCCGCCCGTGATCGGCGGCCTGGGCCCGACCTTTGCCTTCCTCCTTTACAGTTATTTCGGAGTCATCAGAAAGTCTGCGTGAATCATGCATGCCTTCCGTGAAGTTCGTTCCGACAACCGGTTTTTCCTTATTTCCGACTCCATCGACCCCAAGAAATTTCTTGAGGCCCTGCCGCTCCTGGACTCGTTCATCGACGGCGGACGCATCATCAAGCATTCGCATACGACCACGGCCTCCGTTTCGGACACCCCGTTCTCGGACGGCCCCGTCTTCCTGAAGCGCACGAACAACAAGGGATTTCGCTTCACGCTGCGCTATCTGTTCCGCAAGGCCCGCGCATTCCGCGCCGCTGCCGCCGGACGCAGACTCCGCGAAAGCGGAATCATCACGCCTGAAGTCCTGGCCGCAGGAGAATACCGCACCAGACTGGTGCTTCATGCCGGATATCTCATCACCGAATACTGCGAAGGCTCGGCCGACGCCGCCTCGCTGCTCCATGCCGCCACCCGCGACGAGGCCGCCGGAATCGTCCGCGCCGCGTCCTCCCTGCTGAGCAAGATCCACTCCGCCGGCGTTTCCCACGGCGACTTCAAGCTCCAGAACGTCTATATCCGCGGCGACGGTTCCGCCGGGGTGTGGGACCTTGACGGCGCGCGCGTCTTTTCCGGTCCCGCACCGAAGCTTTTCGCCCGGCGCGACCTGGAGCGGCTCCGCGAATCCTGTCTTGCCGAATCCGGAATCCTCACCGCAGAGGAAATTTATGAAATCACCGGAAAAGGCAATGAATGAACCTCTTCGCGGCACTGCGGAAGACCGTTGACGAGTTCCCCTGTTCCGCCGCAGTTCCTGCCGTCCTTGACGGCGCTCTGGCCGTTCTTCTGTTCCGCGAACCTGAACTTTCCCTGCTGTTTCTGCTGCCCGTTCCGGGGCTTCTGGCCGCGTGGCTGGTTCTCGGCACGGACCGCGCCGTGAAATTCTTTGTTCCGTGGCTTTGCGCCGGACTGATTTCCTGTCTGCTGACGCTCTCCCCCGGCGATGCGGTCCCCGGAATCGGCAGCGGAAAGGCCCTCGGCGCCGAAGCCGTGTTCGTGCTCGACGATCCCTCGCTTGCCGGAGGCGGCCCGGACTGGCTTCCCGACCGCCCGAAAAGCATCGGCGCCGAACTGGTCCGTTTCCGCTGGAGCCCCGACGACAAATGGAAAACAGCTTCCGCCGGAGTTTTCCTTTCCCTTCCGAAAGATTTCCCCGCCTGCAGATTCGGCGATACCGTCCGCGTCAGCGGCCGCTTCGAACCGATCGCTTCCCCCGCCGTTCCCGGCGCGTTCGACTATGCGAACTATGCGTTCGTGCGCGGAAAGAATCTGCGGTTCCTCGCAAACGGCGGAGTCATCGCATCGCATGGAAATTCGCCCATGCGCATGCTTTGCGGACTGCGCGGCAGATTTCTGAAACTTTTCTGTTCGGAGATGCGCGATCCCGCTTCGAAGCGCATTTCGGCCGCCCTGTTCTTCGGAATGCGCCAGACGGTCACGCCGGACGAGCGCGACGCCTTCCTGAAAAGCGGAACTCTGCATGTGCTGTCGGTCAGCGGACTTCACATTGCCATGGTGTGTTCGGTGCTCGTCCTGCTGCTGAGAATCGTGCCGTCGTACCGTCTGCGGTGGCTTGCCGTGATCCTGCCGGTGTACCTTTACGCGGCGTCGACGGGCATGGCCTCTCCGGCGCTGAGGTCCTTCCTGATGTTTGCGGCGTGGTGTCTGCTCCGAGTGTTCCTGGCGCGGGCGGCTGCGCTCAATTCGATCCTGCTTGCCGCCGCCGTGATGCTCGCATGGAATCCGCGGCAGGCGCTCGACGCCGGATTCCAGTATTCCTTCCTCTGCGTGGGATTCCTGATGATTTCAGGCGGGTTCGTAAGCTCCGTCACCCGGAGTTTCGGCGCGGTCGGACTTTACTCCTTCGGGAAAACTCCCCTTCTGCGGAGGTTCGGGAGAATTCTCCTGCCCGCGCTGGCCGGATCGGCCGTGGCATGGTTGGCAAGTTTTGAAATTTCCCTGCTGCATCAGGGATTGTATTCGCCGTGGGCCGTCCCGGCGTATCTGCTGATGTCCCCGGCGCTGTTTCTGGCCTTTGCGGTCTTCGTGGGGGCGATGCTCCTGTCCTGGATTCCCGGAGCCGCCGCGTTCGGCGGAATGCTCGCCGAACCCTTCCTCGTCTGGATTCGCGGAGTCACGGGAATCTTTTCGGAAACGGGATGTTCCTGGACTTCCGCGCCGCCGTGGTGGGTCGTGCCGCTGTTTCTTGCTGCGCTGGCCTGCGTGCTGCTTTTCCGGAACCGCAGAGCCGCCGGAATCGTGTTCCTGCTTCTGACGGCTTTTGCCGCATTCCAGCTGATCTCGCCGCTGTTCCGGTCCCGGGAAGCTGCGGTGTTCGCTTCGGCCGGAGCGGAACCTTCCGTGGTGCTCTGTGCGCCGGGATGCGCCTTTGCGGACGTGGTCAATCTCGGAAGTTTCGAAACCGCCGGAGCGGTCCGGGACTATCTGCATTCGCGGGGAATCCAGCGCGTTGCGGAACTGCATTTCGATTCCGCGCGTGCCTCAAACTGCCGCGCGGGTGCATATTTTCTGGAAATATTCCCCGTCGATGCGGTGTATTTCCATTCGCCGGTCCGCTGGAACGCAAAGGCCGCGGCCGATACGCTCGGCGCGGCGGCAAACCTGGGACTCGATCCCGGTTCCGGAAAGCCTTCGGCGCTGAAGGTCCGCAAAACGGCTTCCGGAGTGGTTCTCGAGCATCCTTCCCCGCTTTGGAAGGGAGTGAAGATCGAACTGGCTTCCGGAGCGGTCCGGGTTCATTCCGGAACGAAGGTCGAGACGGTCGACCTTCCGCCTTCGCCGGATTTCCGGTTCAGGATCGTGAAGATCGCCCCCTGAAAGACGATGCCGGTCAGAAATTCTTTCCGCGGCAGGACGGACAGGTTCCCCTCAGGCAGAGGTGGATTTCCTTCACTTCGAATCCGGCGGGCAGTCCGGGCATTCCGGTGACCAGCGGCTGATCCTTCTCCGGAAACAGGTCGAAGACTTTCCCGCAGGAAAGACATTTGAAATGGGCGTGACGGCGCATGTCCGCGTCAAAACGGAGCTCGCCGTCCTCGATGATGACTTCCTGGACGGCATGTTTTCCGGCCAGCAGTTTGAGCGTGTTGTAGACGGTCGTGAGCGAAACGGTCGGAAGGATTTTCCGCATGGCCGTAAAAATGGTTTCGGCCGTGGGGTGCACCGGATTCTTCCGCAGAAAATCAAAAATGGCGATCCGCTGCGGGGACGGACTGATTCCGTATCCGCGAAGAATGACGGCAGTTTCTGCGTTTGAATTCATGATGATGCCCTCCCCTGATGAAGTGGAAACTCCGCGCCGGAACAATCGTCCGGCGCGGAGCTGAAAAACGGGAACTTATTTTCCGAAATAGCGCTTGAGGAGTCCGGCGAAACCGGCGCCGTGGCGGGCTTCGTCCTTGGCCATTTCGTGAACCGTGTCATGGATCGCGTCATAGCCGAGTTCCTTGGCGCGCTTGGCAAGCTGGAGCTTTCCGGCGCAGGCGCCCGCTTCGGCTTCGGCGCGCATCTTCAGGTTCGTCTTTGTGCAGGGGGTCAGGACCTCGCCCAGCAGTTCCGCGAACTTGGACGCGTGTTCCGCCTCTTCGAACGCATAGCGCCTGTAGGCTTCCGCGACTTCCGGATATCCGTCGCGCTCCGCCTGACGGCTCATGGCCAGATACATGCCGACTTCGCAGCATTCGCCGTTGAAGTTGGCCTTCAGGCCTTCCATGACTTCCTTGTCGACGCCCTTTGCCGTTCCGACGGCGTGTTCGCATGCGAACTGGGGTTTCGTGTCATCCTTCCTGATGAATTTCGCCGCGGGGGCTCCGCACTGCGGGCACTTTGCCGGGGGTTCATCGCCTTCATACACATAGCCGCACACGCTGCAGACGTACTTGCTCATTTTTTTACCCTTTCGTTGAGGTTTCATTTGATTGTTGCAACTTCACTTTTGTAGTGATTACAGAACTTAATATACACGTCTCCTGCAAGATGTCAAATGAAATTCAGGAAAAATTCCGGATTTTTTTGCTTTTGAGGTAAATTTATGGATGTGCTCGGCTTATTCCGAACAGGAAAGTGTTGCGGCCTGCCGCGGGCGGCAGGCCTGAGTTCACCATTCCGCGACGGAACCGTCCTCCAGACGCCAGAGCGGGTTTTTCCAGTCGGAACTTGTTTCCGCGGCCTTGCGCACCTTGTCTTCGTTGATCCGGATTCCGAGTCCGGGCAGGGAATTCCGGGAGACCCAGCCGTTCCGGTATTCGAAGACCGAACGGTCCTCCAGATAATCCAGCAGGTCGGCGCCCTGATTGTAATGAATTCCGAGGCTCTGTTCCTGGATGACGGCATTGGGCGTGGTAAAGTCCAGCTGAAGACTGGCCGCGAGCGCGATCGGCCCGAGGGGGCAGTGCGGGGCCACGGCGATGTCGCAGCATTCCGCCATGGCGGCGATCCTGCGGACTTCCAGGATTCCGCCCGCGTGACAGATGTCCGGCTGAATGATGTCCACCGCGCCGCCGGAGATCATTTCGCGGAATCCCCAGCGCGTGTAGTTGCGCTCTCCGGCGGCCAGCGGAATTGCCGTATGCTTCCGCAGGTCCTGATACACGCCGGGATTTTCAACCAGCACGGGTTCCTCGATGAACATGGGATGGAACGGCTCCAGCTCCTTCACGAGGATGCGCGCCATTGCCTGGTGGACTCGTCCGTGGAAGTCGATTGCGATCCCGAAATCCTTTCCCAGGGCGGTGCGGATGGCGTCCACGCGTTTCAGGACGGCTTCCAGTTTGGAATAGGAATCCAGATAACCGAGTTCGGCGGTTCCGTTCATCTTGACGGCGGTATATCCCTGGGAGGCCTTTTCCTTTGCGGCGGCAGCGGCTTCGGAGGGACGGTCTCCGGCGATCCACGAGTAGACGCGGATCCGGTCCCGGACGGGGCCGCCGAAGAAATCATAGACGGGAATGCCGAGCGCCTTTCCCCGGATGTCCCACAGTGCCTGTTCGATTCCGGAGATGGCGCTGGTGAGCACCGGCCCGCCGCGGTAGAAGGAGCCGCGGTAGAGCGTCTGCCAGATGTCTTCGATGCGGGAAGGGTCCTTTCCGACGAGGATGGGCACGGTTTCACGCACGGCAGCTGCGACGGTTTCCGCGCGGCCCTCCATCACGGGTTCGCCCCAGCCGGAGATTCCGCTGTCCGTGGAGACCTTGAGAAACAGCCAGCGCGGCGGGACCTTGAACAGTTCCAGATTCGTGATTTTCATTGAGGAAGAACTCCCTTCTGTGAGAAAGCCGCGCCGGCGATCCGGCGGGCATTGATTGCGATTTCGGATTTGGACATGCCGGCCTTGTAGAGCGCGCCGCCGATGCCCGCGCCGGCGCAGACCTTCAGAAACGATGCGATGTTTCCGGCGTTCACTCCGCCGACGGCGAGGATCGGGACTCTGATGACCGCCTTCAGTTCCCGGAGATAGTCCGGTCCCGGCGAGGCGGGGAACAGCTTCAGGAAGTCCGCTCCGGCATGGACGGCGCGCAGGCCTTCCGAGGCCGTGAAAAAGCCTGGGATCGAGATCATTCCGAGCTGTTTCGTTTTTTGAATCACCTCCGGAACCGTGTTCGGCGAAACAATGAACCTGCCGCCCGCATCGTGCACATGCGCCGCGTCTTCGGGCGTGAGCACCGTTCCGGCTCCGGCGATCTGGCGTCCGGCGCAGAGTTTCGCCGCGATTTCAATGCTCCGCAGGGCGTCCGGAGAATTGAGCGGAATTTCCAGCAGGCGGATTCCGGCCTCCAGAAGGATTCCGCAGACGTCCGGAACCTCCGGCGGCGTGATTCCGCGCAGAATCGCAATCACGGGGCATTCGGCGAGACAGTTCTGAAAATCCATGTTCATCGTGCAATTCCTCCTCCGGCGGCGCCGGTCATGAAATGTTCCACTTCCGTGCGGGAGGAAACATTGTAGTCTCCCGGGATCGTGTATTTGAGTGCGCCCTCGGCGGCGGCGAAGCGGACTGCCGTTTCCGGCGAGGAAAGACCCTCCGCATGGAGCGCGTAAAGAAGGCCTGCGCTGAAGGAGTCGCCAGCTCCGAAGCGGTCGACGATGTCCCGGATTTCCCACGGGGCAAACCGGCCGTCTCCGCCGAGCGGCGCGCAGAACAGGTTTCCCGTCCGCGCGTCGCAGAGGAGTCCGCCCCAGAGGCAGGAATCGGAGGAGATGTTTTCCACGAGCGGAACGGCGATGAATCCGGCCTTCGGGAATTTTCTGGAAAGTCCGGAGACGATCTTCCGGCAGCCGTCGAGGTCGAGTTTCCCGGAACGCATCAGCGGCCGGCCGGAGGAAATTCCGAAGCAGGAATCGATTTCGCCTTCACTGCCGATGATGATGTCGGCCGACCGGACCAGTCCGGTCATGCAGCGGTTCGCCAGGACCTTCTTTTCCGTTCCGGGCTCCCAGTTCCAGAGTTTGCCGCGGTAGTTGAGGTCGACGGAAAGAGTGATTCCGGCCTTGACCGCTTCCGCGGCCAGTGCCAGAGTGGAATCGCAGGCGTTCCTTGAAAGGGCGGGCGTGATTCCGGAAAGATGGAGAAGCGTCACGCCGCGGAGCATGGTCCTGAAATCGTAGGCTTCGGGCGGAAGAAGGGCCATGGCCGACCCCTCGCGGTCGTAGATCACATTGCCGGGGCGCATGTTGGAGCCCGGTTCGGAATAAAAGATTCCGAGCCGGCCGGCCGGGGCGTAATGAATGGCGGAAACGTCGCAGCCCATGCCTGCGAGCTGGGCCGCAAAGGCGCGGGAAACCGGAGTTTCCGGCAGGGCCGTGAGCACGCGGGTCCGCGCGCCGAGCGCGGCGGCATCGGCGCAGACATTGATTTCGGCGCCTGCAAAGGTTGCCTCCAGCGGTCCGGGGAGGGCCTGGAGCAGACGCTTTTTTCCGGGCGGGGAGAGCCGCAGCATGATTTCCCCGAATCCGGCCATGCAGAAGGATGTCATGTCATGTTTTCCCATATTGTGAGAATTGATTATCGCTTTATTACGATAACGCCTTGTTTCGAAAAGTCAAGTTGCATTTGCGGAAAAAAGATGATATTGTACAGGAAAGAACCAAAGCGAAAGGAAGACTATGCGGGAATCCGCTCCCAACGGGGAAAAGAGTTTTTTCAAGCTGTTCGGAATTCTGGAAACGGTTGCGGCCGGTCGGGAAGGGCTTGCGGGACGCGAGATTTCGGAAAAGACCGGAATTCCGGCAAGCACGGCGTTCCGGATGCTGAAGTTTCTGGCGGACAGGGGATATCTCCGGAGCGCCGGAGGGCGGTATTCGCTCGGGCCGGGGCTGGTCCGGCTCGGCGTCCTTGCGCAGGAGCAGAATCCGCTCCGGATTCTGGCGCATCCGTATCTGGCGTCTCTTTCGGAACAGACCATGGAGACGGTGCATCTTGCGGCGCTCCGGGGCACGGAGGTCTGCTACTTTGACAAGGTGGAAGGCCGGAGGTCCGTGCACATGGGTTCGCTGGTTGGAAACACGTCGCCGCTTTACTGCACGGGGGTCGGCAAGGCCATTCTCGCGTTCCTGCCGCGGAACGAGCGTTCCGCGCTCCTTGACCGGATCCGGCTGAAGCCGTTCACTCCCGGCACGATCCGGACCCGGGCCGCGCTGGAAAAAGAGCTGGAAACGATCCGCAGACGGGGCTATGCCGTCGACGACTGCGAGCACGAACTCGGAGTCTACTGCGTTGCGGCTCCGGTCCTGGACAATGCGGGAAACGCCGCCGCCGGGATCAGCATATCCGGTTCCGCGCTTTATCTGAGGAAAAAACGGACGGAGCTGGCCGGTCTGGTGTGTGCCGCCGCCGGCATGATTTCAGCGGCCTTCTGCGGAAGATAGCGCAGAGGCCCTGTCATTTTCCGGAAATATCCGCCGTGTACGGGGAAGGTTTCCCGAATTCCTTGCGGTAAAGTTTCTCCGCCGTGCGGAGGACGTCGCGCCAGAGACGGGAATCCAGTTCCCCGAACGAGGAATAAATGGCCGCGAACCGGAGGAAATCCTCCTTCGCGAGACCGAGGTCCATGCTGGAAAACACGATTCCCGCCAGATCCTTCACGCGGGCGCGCCGCCGGATGACGGGCCGGATGACCGCGCGGTGAAGGTCCAGCACGATCAGCCGCACCGAGGCCGCCTCCAGCGCATCGGTGTCCAGCAGGAAGTGGCAGAGATAGCAGTCCCTGTGGCACAGTCCGGCGAAATGCATTCCTGCGACGGTTTCCGCCAGCTTGCGGAGGATGGCGTTCCTGAGTTCCGGCTGAGGCGGCGAAGTCTTCCAGTTCTTGCAGAAGTTCTCGAGCGAAATGACGTTGCGGAGCTCCTCGGTGACCAGGAAGGATTCCCGCCGGGCCGGATTGCGTCCGCGGGTTCCGAACGCGCGCGCCTTCATGGTGGGGATTCCCAGCGATTCCAGAAGTCCGATTGCGCGGTATTCGTTTTCGGCTCCGAGGACGGGCATCTTGAACATCAGCAGGTTCTTGAAGATTTCGGCCCAGCCGACGCCGCGGTGAAGTTTGATGAACCAGGATTCGCCTTCGAGCGTGAACCGGATGGTCTTGCGGTTCTTGACGTTCCGGAAGACTTCGCCCTC
>CAZHPP010000050.1:10604-13533 GCA_964534535.1 uncultured Victivallales bacterium
ATGCGCGGTCGAAGGCATCCCGGATGTTCCAGACCCGCGAGAACGGCGGTTCGAGCACGATCCGGACCGATCCTTCCCGGAAGGAGACTCCGCCGTTTTTGGCCTGGCGCTTTTCCTCGGCAAAGATCTCAAGGTGGTCCGCGGCGGCGGAATTGAATTTTCCCAGCTCGAACGAATGGCTGAAGGAGAGCGCCGCCTTTTTCAGCCACTCCAGGGTCGCGGTGCTGAGGACGGTCGCCTCGATCACGGCGGAAAGTTCGGAGGAATCGCAGTGTTCCTGGATCAGACAGCCCGCTCCCGATTCGCGCACCAGCGCCGCGCCGCCCGCCCCGGAACAGCAGACGACCGGAGTCCCCGCGGCAAGCGACCGCACCACCAGCTCAGGAGACATGGTGTCCGGCGACGGCTGGACCGTCAGCGACGGCGCGGAAAACAGCGTGTTCCAGTCCGGTTCGGGATCGTAGGAGACCACGTCGGAAAGGGAATATGCCGCAACGGCGTTCCGGAGTTCCGGCGAGTCCGTTCCGGCGATCAGGATCCGGATTTTCATCAGCATGGAAATGTGGAGTCCGGCGACGGCCTGAAGGAAAAGCTCCGTGGCGTCGGCGCGGAAATTCCGGCAGACGTGGAGGATCAGGATGGAGGATTCCGCGCGGGATTCGATCCGCTTGCGGAGTCCGGCCTGGATATTTTCGGGAGAGCTTCTGCATTCGGGGCCTGCGGAGGGCGGCAGAACGGCCGACTGCCGCGGCGATGCCGGATAATAGAGCTCGAACCGGTTTTTCTGTTCCTCGGAAAGATACATGCGCAGGGTTCCGGAACCGGCCTTGAAGAAGGCTTTTTCGAGCGCCGCCGGGATTCCGCGGAGCTGCGGAACGCCGGTCAGGAGGCACGCTTCCGCGCCCGAGCCCGCGCCCAGGCCGAATACCAGGTCGTAGGCGCCGGAGGCGGTCCGGGAAATCACCCTGTCGCGGAATACCGCCTCCTTCGAACGCGGAAGGAAGGAGCCCTCGGTCCGGATCGGCTCCACGCGGCAGAACTCAGGGATGCCGCTTCCCGGCTGAACGGTGAACAGCGTGATGTCATGGCCGCGCCGGTGGAGTTCCTCCAGGATTCCCCGGACCAGGAGGTCTTCCTCCGTAAAAGTTGGAATTGCCGCGGCGATGTTCATGACGGTCAGAGCGCTTTCGGAACGAGGTTGAAGTTTTTCAGGAGGTATGCGGGGGCGTAGGACATCTTGGCGTGGCGCAGACCCTCGTCGCCGAGGTCCTGTTCGCGGTTGATGAACCGGCCGCGTCCGCGGAGCGCCGCGGCGGTCTCCTGGTTGATGACCTGGGCGGCGCCCTTGCAGGCGCTGTCGGCCTTTTCGTAGTGCTCGTCCCACATCTCCGAACTGAGCCGGGAGAAGATGGAGAACGCGGCAAGGCGTCCTTCCGCATAGAGACAGAGCCCTTCGGCGTGAAGGCGTCCGAAATGGTCGTAGGTCTTGGAAAGGGCGGCCTCCTCGTCGCTGACGCTTTCCCCGGATTTTCCCGGGTCGGCGCCGGACTCCTTCTGCTGGATCCAGCTGCATTCGAGTCTGCGGCAGTCGGGGAGCCGTTCGGGCGTGAGCGGCACGACGGAGGCATCGGGATAGAGCCTGCGGAACTGGGAGATCAGGTTGCGCTTCTTGCCCAGCTTGGAGCCGGGGAGCAGCGCAAGCTTTTCCGTTTCATAGATGTATTCGTCGTACTCGGCGGCGGCGGGAACGGCGTCGAAATATCTGAGACAGTCCGGGACGAGCTTCAGGTAATCTTCCGGGACGTGGTAGAAGATTCCGCTGGCGCCGCAGATCTTGAGTTCCTCGGAAGCGGAATGCAGGGTTTCCGCGGAGGGAAAGCGCTCGCATTTCGTTCCGGCGGGGAACAGGAGTCCGTCGTTCCGGGTCATCAGGAGATACGGCAGTCCGCCGCTGATCTGGAACACGGTGTCGTACGAGCCGCTCCATGTGAAGAGGTTCACGAAGTTCATTTCGCAGGTTTTCGGTTCCAGGGAAAGCAGAAGATTTTCCAGCACGTCCTGATCCGAAATTTCAATCCGCTTGAACTTTGTACAGTCGAATTCCGATGCCATGATATTGAATTTTCCCCCTCATTGAAAACGGAACGGGGTGTGGTCCTTCATGACCGCGCCGCGTTTCCGGTAAAGATGTTCCGCGCCCGGCGCGGAGATGCATACGATCCACTCGATTCCGCGCGCCTTCAGCATGGAAGTGAGCTGTTCCAGAATGGCGGAGGCGATCCCGCGTCCCCGCAGGTCCCGCCGCACCACCATGTCCAGAAGATAGGCGTCGCTCACGCCGTCTGAAAGAGCCCGCATCATGCCGGCGAGTTCGCCGTCCAGGAATGCTCCCATGACGGTGAACGAGTTCCGGAGCATCGGCAGGAGCGATTCCGCAGTTTCCTCCGGGCGGATCCATCCGGCGTCGAGATACAGTCCGCGGACGGCCCCTGCGAGGGCGGGCAGTTCCTCCGCCGTCAAAGGCCGGATGACCGGATTGCAGCCGGAGAGCATGGTTGTTACATTGCCTCCGCGACGGCCTTTGCGAATCCGGAACAGCTGAGTTCCGTCGCGCCGGTCATGAGCCGCGCAAAGTCGTAGGTCACCTTTTTCGCCGCGATCGTGCGTTCGATTCCGCGGACGACCAGATCGGCCGCTTCGTTCCAGCCGATGTGGCGCAGCATCATTTCGCCGGAAAGCGCCAGCGAGGAGGGGTTCACCTTGTCCATGCCGGCGTACTTGGGCGCCGTGCCGTGGGTGGCCTCGAAGATGGCCATGCCGGTCGTATAGTTGATGTTGGCGCCGGGGGCGATGCCGATTCCGCCGACCGTGGCGGCCAGTGCGTCGGAGACATAGTCGCCGTTCAGGTTCATGGTGGCGATCACGTCGT
>CAZHPP010000051.1:0-13284 GCA_964534535.1 uncultured Victivallales bacterium
CCGGACTGGTTGGAGATCACGATCATGCCGTATCCGGCCTTCCGGATGAGGCGGAAGGCTTCCGGCGTTCCGGGGCAGAGCTTTGCCAGGGCGGGGTCGTGAAGATAGTTTTCATCTTCGATGATGACGCCGTCGCGGTCGAGGAAAAAATATTTTTTCATGGGAAGCTTTCGTTTTGATTTGAATTTTTCAATCCGGCAATGTACATTCCGGACAGCTGAAAATCAAGGAGAAAATTCTTTATGGGCATCGGATGGAGTGAACTTTTACTGATTTTTCTGGTGGTCCTTCTGATCTTCGGGGCCAAACGGATTCCGGAAATCGCCCGCTCCCTGGGACAGGCCGCCAATGAGTTCAAGAAGGCCAAGGACGGCGTGCTGGAAGAACCGAAAACCGCGGAAACGAAACCTGCGGACGCCAAACCCGCCGAGGCCAAACCCGCCGAATCCAAAGACGGCGGCAGCAAGCCGGCCTGAATCTCCGCAAGCGACGGAGCATGAAGGAAAAGTCTCAGCCGACCACGTTTCTGGAACATCTTGAGGTGTTCCGGGGGGTGATTTTCGCTGTCGTCGGCGTTTATGCCCTCCTGCTGATTCCGGGCTGGTGTTTTTCCCAGAACCTGATTGATCTTCTGCTTGCTTATGCCGCCCCGCCGGGATTCAAGCTCCATTATTTCACCCTGATGGAGCCGTTCATCCTCCGCATGAAGATGACGGCCGTGCTGGCGGGATGCGCCGCCTTCCCGTTCACCATGTACAAACTGTGGAGCTTCGTTTCGCCCGGACTGACCGATTCCGAACGGCATGCGCTCAAGGTTCCGGCCTTCGCCTCGTTCTTTCTGGGGCTGTTCGGCGGGACGTTCGCGCTTCTGGTGCTGGTCCCGGCCGTGATCCGCTTTTCGCTTTCCTTTGCCGGGCCGAACATGGAGCCCGTGATCGGAATCGACAGCTTTGTCTCCCTGCTGCTGATGATTGTCCTTGCGACGGCCCTGATGTTCCAGTTTCCGCTGGTGCTGGTCTTCCTGATGTCCGCCGGAATCGTGAAGGAGGAGACCCTGCGGAAACAGCGCGGAGCCGTGCTGGTGATCGTGCTGATCGTTGCCGCGATCCTCACGCCGCCGGACATCCTGAGCCAGATTCTCGTGGCCATTCCGGCGTATGCGCTCTTCGAACTTTCCCTGCTGTTCTATCATTTTCACGGGAAACGGCAGGATCATCCGGCGGATGAAAAAACGCAGGCGTAAAAGCCGGCTGCGAGCTTTTCCCTGAGCAGAGAATGGATAAAAAAAGAGGCTCCGGATTGCTCCGGAGCCTCTTCGAAAAATCATCCCGGCGGGATTATTTCTTCTTGGCCTGCTCCCAGGTGTCCTTGGAAACGAAAGCGGTCAGATTGCGTCCGTCCTTCGTCTGGGCCTTGAATGCATAACGCTTGGAAGCACCTTTCCCATAACTGACAAAATCCGTGACTTCGGCTGTGATTTTCTTGCGGTTTTTGACGTCGTAGAACCCGTGTTTCATTTTGTTCTCCTGTTATGGGGTGTATTGTTCAGGCGTTTTGCCTGGAACTTCTGTTCTGTGGCCGGCGCGGCGGATTCTGCCGCGGGGGATTCGGAAACAGGCTGCTGTTTTTCCTGTTCGGAACCCTTGACCTGTTTTGCCTGAGGAACGGCCTTTGCTGCACTTTTTCCCTTTTTCGCGGCGGGGCGAAGCGCAATGCCTTTTTCCGCGAGAATTTTTTTCAGTTCCCGCTTCTTCGTGTCGCGAAGACAGGCGATCCGGAGCTTCTGTTCCTTGCGTGGAACGATTTTCCCGCTTTCCCAGTTGTTCACGGAAGAAATGCTGACTCCGAGAAGCGATGCAAATTCGGACTGGGAAATGCCCAGACGGATCCTCAAGGCCTTGACTCTTTTGCCCGTGATGCGGAGCGGGTGTCCGGATTCGGCAGACTCTTCCGGCATTGCAAAAACCGCGGGTTTGGGAATGGGAACAAGTTTTTCCAGGACATGGAGACGTCTGTTCTGTTCCGAAAGCTGTTTCTTCAAGGCGGAGATTGTCTGGATGAGAGGTTTGCGGGCTGCGTAAATTTCTTTGCTTGCCGCACGGCGGATTTCTTCGATCAGGATTTTTCGAATATTCGACATTATTACTTCCCGTTTTATCACTAATATAACACACTCGAAATGAATTTCAAATAAAAAAAACGGGATTTCTGCAAAAGTTGTGAGTCTTCTGCAGCGCAGGGAATGGCAGAATGTCAATTCCGCGGCCGGATTTTCCATGCCGCATCCACTGGGGACGATCAGACTTTCGCCGCGTCCTGTTTCTTTCCCGTATCCTTCACAAACTTGAAATAGAGCGCAGGGATCAGGTAGAGCGTGAGCACGGACGAGAAAATGAGTCCGCCGACCACGCCGAGCCCGCAGGTTTCCCGCAGCTCGTAGCCGAGGCCGCGTCCGAAGGCCATCGGGAGCATGCCGGCCACGGAGGCGATCGAAGTCATCACGATCGGGCGGAATTTGGTCTGGGTCGCGCGGATCATGGCGGCGTGCGTGCCGAGTCCCTTGTCCTGCAGGGTCCTGCATTCGTCCAGGATCAGGATGGCGTTGTTGACCACGATTCCGATCATCATGACTCCGCCGAGGAACCCGAGCATGGAAAGCGGAAGCCCGGCCATCCAGAGCGCCAGGAACATGCCGAGGAATCCGAGCGGGACCGTGAACATGATCAGGAAGGGGCGTCCCCACGATTCCATGATCGCGGCGATCAGCAGGAACGTGAGCACGATGGCGATGATGATGACTTCGAGGAAGTCCTCCACGCCTTCCTTCATCATTTCCGCGGAACCGGAATGCTGGAGCGAATAGCCGAGCGGAAGCTGTCCGCCGAGCTGGGTGTTGACGGTGCTGACCGCATCGGAAAGCGCAGCTCCGGGCGCCAGGTTGGCGTAAAGCCAGCTGGAACGCTGGCGGTCGCGGCGGATCACGCTGATCGACATGCTGTCGAGCCTGCGGTCGGTGAGCACGTCGAGGTTGATCGGCTGGCCTCTGATCGCCCCGGAATTCAGGCCCTGGATGGTGTCAAGGCCCTCCTGTTCGCCGAGCTTCACGCGGATGTCGAAGGAGCGGCCGGAAAGCTTGTAGGTTCCGACCTCGATTCCGTCGAAGGAGCCGCGCACGTTCGCGCCGAGCTGGGCCGCGCCGACCCCGAGGTTCTGCAGGATCGGGCGCTTCGGCAGAAGATTGATCTGCGGCTTTCCCGGACGCACGCTCGTGTCGACGTCCTTGGAAAGGCCGCTGTCCTCCAGCACCTTGATTCCGATCCGGTTGAAGCGTTCGAGTTCGGAGAAATCGGGACCCATCACGCAGGCCTTGATGTCGGTGTCCGAGCCGCCGGTCGGCTTGGGGATGGAAATGGAGAAGCTCATGTTGTCGTAGCGGGAAAGCAGGGTGCGCACGCGGTCCATCAGGGTCTGGATCGGTTCGCGTTTGCCCATGGGCTTCGTCTTGACGGTGATTTCGGACAGGTAGACGCCTTCCGTGACCTTGCCGACGAGCGCGTTCACATAGCCGACGGTCATTCCGGTGTTTTCGACAAACGGGAGCTTCCGGATCTCGGAAAGGATTTCGAGGGAGCGCTTCTGCGTGGTCTTCAGGTTGTAGTCGGTGGGAAATTCGAGTTTGACCGAGAACTGGCTGCGGTCGTTGTCGGGGAAGAACGTGATTCCCACCTTCGGCACGATCAGGATGCAGATCGCGGCGCTGACCGCGAGCGTGATCAGGATCACGAGCCCGCTGCGGCGCGCGGTCCACAGAATGGAGGAGTCGAACCACCCGCAGAGCCTGTCGTAGCCGCGGTCCCACAGCCTGAAGAAGAAGGACTGCGTCTTTGCCGAAGCGGTCTTTTCACTGAAGAGCATCGAGGCCAGAATCGGCGTGAGCGTGAAGCTCACGAAAAGCGAAACGAGAGTGGAGATCACCATGACTCCGGCGAACGGCGAAAACAGCAGTCCCAGCATGGAGGACATCATGGCCACGGGCACGAACACGACCACGTTCGTGAGGGCGCTCGCCGAGACGGCGATCAGCACTTCGGATGCGCCTTCCGCGGCGGCCGTCTTCCGGTCCTTGCCTTCGGAAAGCTTCTTGAAGATGTTTTCGATCACCACGATCGAGTTCGTGACGAGCACGCCGGTCGAACACCCGAGCGAGATGAGCGTCATCAGGTCGAACGTGTAGTCGAGCATCTTCATGGCCGTGAACGTGATCACGACCGAAACGGGCATTGAGATGCAGGCGATGAAGGTCGAACGCGGCTCGTGGAGGAAGAGGAACAGCAGCAGCGCGGTCAGGAGGATGCCCATGATGATGCTGTTCCAGGCGTCGTCCACGGACGCCTGGATGAATTCGCCAGAATCGTCGAACCACACGAGCTTCATGCCGGAGGGAAGAGTCTTCGAATTCACGATTTCGTTGTAGCGCCTGCGGATTTCCTGAATGACCTTGACGGCGTTGGCGTCCGACTTCTTGACGATTTCGATTGCGACTCCGGGCTGCCCGTTGAGGTATCCGACCTGCCGGATTTCCTTGGAAATGAGCTGGATGTCCGCAACGTCCCGCAGATAGATGCGGCGTCCCTGGTTTTTGCCGATCTCAAGCTGCCGGAGGGAGCCGAAGTCCTTGAATTCGGCGTCGTACATGATGGCGAATTCCTGATTCCCGCTGCGGACTCTTCCCGCCGGGACCTTGACGTTGTTCGCGGCGAGCTTGTTCACGATGTCGGCGACGGTGAGGTTGGCGGCGGTCAGGCGCTCCCGGTCGATCAGAACATGCACCTGGAGCTCGTTGCCGCCGTGGATCCGGACGCTTCCGACGCCCTGGATCGAGGAGAACTTGTCCGAAAGCTGGTCGTCGACATAGTCGTAGAAATCGTCCATGCGCCGGTCGCCGGTCAGATAGAGCGTGACGACCGAAATGGCGTTGATGTTGATCTTGCTGAGCACGGACTCCTCCACGTCGGCGGGGAGCTGGCGACTTCCGCTCCCGCTCCTGCTCCGAAATCCAAGACTCCTCCACGTCGGCGGGGAGCTGGCTCTTGATCGCGTTGAGTTTTTCGCGGACTTCGTGCACGGTCAGGTCGACGTCCACGCCGATGTTGAATTCGAGCGTGGTCTGGCAGACGTTTTCCATGCAGACGGTGGTCGTGTGCTTGAGGCCTTCGAGCGAGGCGACGGCGTTTTCGATCTTGCGGCCGACCTCGACTTCGATTTCCTCCGGCGTGGCGCCGGGGTAGGGCGTCTGGATCTGGACGTACGGAATGTCGAACTTCGGAATCAGGTCGATTCCGATCTTCCGGTAGGAGTTGCCGCCCAGAAGCACCAGCGTGATGATGAGGCAGCACATCGCGATGGGACGGCGGACGGAAAAGCCGCTGAGCGTCATCGCGCGCTCCCTTCCGCCGCGGGTGCGGCTTTCTTCTTCATCGAAACCACCCTGTCGCCGTCGTTGATGAAGTTCTGTCCGGTCACGATGAACTCCTGTCCGGCGAACTCTTTCGCGTTCATGATTTCAACCAGACCGCCGTCCGTGATTCCGGGGCGGACCGTGACGAGCTTCGCCCGTCCCTCCGATGTAACCGCGAACGCCGCCATGACTCCGTCCTTGCGGAGCGAGACGGCGTCCGAAGGCAGACCCAGTCCGCGGCGCTCCTCCAGGACCAGCACGACTTCGCATAGCGTGCCGGAAACGAGTTTCGTGTCATGCGGAAGGTCCATGCGGATTTCAAAGGTGCGGCTGAGGCTTTCCACGTTCGCCGAACGGTAGGAGAGCATGCCTTCCGCGGCAGGCTTTCCATCCGAATAGACCAGCGCGTGCGTCTTCCCGGGAACCAGCGCGTCATAGTAGAGCGCGCTGATGAGGCAGGAGATTTCCAGACGCGAAAAATTTTCCAGATAAAGGATTTCGGTGCCGCCCTTCACATATTCACCCTGGCGCATGAGCCGCCGGATCACGCGCCCGTCGAACGGGGAGACGATGCGCGAATCGGTCAGGTCCTTTTCCGCGATCTTCAGGTTGATCCGCTGCTGTTCCACGCGGGCCTTGGAAAAGGTGATGACGGCTTCGCTCTTGTCCAGTTCGGCCTTGGCCTTTTCATAATTGACGCCGGCGTTTTCCAGATTGTCCTTGGAAACAGCGCTGCTGGCGTAAAGGCGGGTTGCTCGGTTGTAGTCGATTTCGGCTTTCTTGAAGACGGTCACGGCCACCTGGCGGTTCAGTTCGGCGGTCTTCAGATTTTCTTCCGCCACCTTGAGTTCCTGACGCGCCGCGGTCACGCGGTTTTCCAGATTCTCCCGGTCCACCTGGAACAGAAAGTCGCCCTTGCGGACGGCATAGCCGTCGTCCACGTTCATGATGCTGATCGTGCCGGTGGTCTGGGAAGAAAGCGTGGCCTTGTCTTTCGCCTGGACGTTTCCATGCACGCGGATCACGCTGCGGAAGAGTTTTTCCTGGAGTTTCGCCATGCCCACGGCCGACGGCGCTTCCTGTTTCCTGACTTCTTCCTTCTTTCCGCATCCGGCGGAACAGAGTGCGGCCGCTGCCGCGCAGAACAATATTATCGAATGAATTTTCATGGAAAAAGCTTCTCCTGATAAGTTAAGCGATATAATACATCGTATTTTCTAATATTCAAGGATTACTAAAAAATATTCCGTCAGTTGTTTTCCTGGAAAGCATTCTGCTTTCATGGGGAGTCATTTCGTCATGGGGCGGTAGAGCAGTCCCATGACGGATTTTGTGTTGCGGAATAATAAAATATGATATTTTTTTGTCATATTTTATTGCATTTGATGATTTTTATTATACAGCATATGCAATCATTCGTTGTTACGAATTATACTTTTGCTAATGGATATTAATTTATTTTTTTTAATATTTTATGCTGTGATGTTGATGTTTATAAAATAACTACTATAATAGATAAGATGCTTGTATTAAAGACTGAATTGTTATTTATAAGAATTGACTGCGGAAGGCGGTATTGAAATTCGGATTCCGGATTCCCGGGATTTTATGGATGGATAGACTTGTATTTCTGCTGAGAGGAAAGGAACTTCATGGCTTTATCATGTCATCGGCTTCTTGCCGATGCCGTCGGGGGATGTCTTGTTGCTGCCGGATTGGTGGGAGTTTATTTCGCTGCTTTTATATTTGGCTGCAATTCTTTAATTCACTGGATCAATCTTCTTCTGCTTGCTTCTCTGCTTGTTCTGGCTGAATGCGGTCTTTTCCTGACAGCGGGATTGCGTCTGCGTACCTGGAGCTTTGTCCTGATGGTGAATTTGCTGGTCGGAGGGGTGCAGACAGCCTTTGAAACAGTTGTTTACCTGATGCATGGGGAGCTGCCCATGGAAATTTTTCAACTGCTTACGGTGCAGAGTTTATCAGGGATATTCCAGTACCATGCACGCATCCTGCTGATTGGAACCGTTGTTCTGGCAGGCGTTTCGTTTCTTCTTACGGAAGCAGCACGCCTTGCGGCGAAAAGGCACGGACCGTGTCAGCGATGGAAAGCATGGGTACTGCTGGCTTGCGGCGGATGCATTTTCATCTGTCTCTGGCTTGTGGAAATGAAGCCGTTTCTCCAACGGGGGGAAGATATTTTCTCGCAGATTGAAAGTTTTTCCCCGGATTTTATGCAGGAATACGGGATTGACAATCTGAAAACGGGAGAAAGTGGAATCAGGGCACTTCCCGGAAAAAATCTGGTTCACATATTTCTGGAGAGCACGGAACTGAATTTTCTGGATGAAAAACAATTTCCGGGACTTCTTCCGAATCTTTCCCGGGCTGCCGGACAGGGATTCCTGTTCGAGTCGGTCAGCCGTGCACCGAATGCGGATTTGACGTTCGGCGGCATTTATGCCTCTATGACCGGGGCTTTCCTGACTCCTCTCCACATCAGAAACGGAGGAACTGAAAACTGCGATATTTCCGTTGGGAAAAAACTCGGATCGCTTCCGAAAGTTTTGAACAAGGCAGGGTATCGACAGAGGTTCCTTTATGGACACAATTCCTCATTTTCTTCATTCAACAGCTTTCTTGAACAGGAACACTTCAAGGTCGTCCTGCTGAACAGTCAGGAATACAGGGGCGAACATAATCTTGAGTATGCCCGTTCCATCCGTGATTCGGAACTGTTTGAAAAGGCATGGGAGCATTTCCAGATTTTGGCGGAATCAGGAAAACCTTTCAACCTCTCCATGCTTTCGATCGACGCCCACGCTCCGAACGGCATCTGCGGGAATGGGAAAAAACAATACAGATGGAATTGTCCAGAAGAGCCCCCGGATTTGCTTCATGCCATGCACAACACGGATGCAGCTCTGGGAAAATTTATCAGGAGAATGCAGTCCCATCCAGCCTGGAAAAATACGGTTCTTGTCATTCAGAGCGATCATACGGCGCATCCATATACGATTGCGCCCGTGCTCCAAAGGCTGGAAACTTCTGGCCCGCGCAGAATCCTCTTCCTGATTTGCAATGCGTCGGGATCGCCGCGGAAAATCTCCACGGAAGGGCGCACCTTCGACATTGCACCGACCGTGCTTTCCTCTCTTGGAGTCAGGCATAATTATATTTTCATGCTGGGGAGAAATCTGTTCGGCCATCCCGACCGCCGCCGTCTTGACGCCAGTCCCATGCAGATACATGCTGTTGAAAATGCCTTTCTGTATTTCTCCTGCTTTGACTATGAAATTGATTCAAAGGGCATTGCCTTCCAGAGAGAACCGTTTCCCTGTGTCCGGCTCGGGACCCTGCTTGTTCCTCTGCTCAGCGAACATTCAAAAACGAATGATATCCCTAGAAACGGCGAATGCTTCCTGCTGGGAATTTCCCCCGACCGCATGCGCTTCCAATTGAAAACTTTTGATTCAGGGGCCCGGCTGCAGGATGGCATTCGTTCATTCCAGAAACGTGACTGGCTTCTGATTTCATGCCGGCATGATCCTGCTTCCGCGCGATTCTTTTTCCGTCAGGAGAACTGTCCAAGCCAATGGGAACGGAATTCTGGAGATTTCAGCATGGCAATGTCACCTGAGGACCTGCGGAACTGCATGCAAACGTGGAAATGGCCGGAAAGAAAATCCGGACAGTGGGCCGGAAGTCTGGGAATTCTGTTCGTCATCTTTCTGCTGGCTGTCAATCCCATCTGCAAAATTCTTTTTCTGACTGCCGTGCTCCACCCGCCGGATTGGAAAACTGTCCTTCCTGTTTCAGCGGAAAGTTCCGTCCTCGCCTGGATCGCACTTGCATTCCTGACCGCCGTGGCCGGATTCTGCGGCGCTGTGGGAAATCCGTTGGTCGCCGGAACTGGAAAAATCCTGACCGGCGGCATCCTTCTCTATTATGGCACACGCGTGGTATTCAGGAGAAATCTCTGCCCGAACAAGACTTTTGCGCGTTTCTGGGAAAAGACAGCCTTATTCCCGCTGGCCTTTCCAGTGATCGCCGGACCGAATCTTCTTTTTCTGTGCCTTTCGTCTGTGGCGGAAAATGGAACGGGAGTGACGATCTGCATGCTGACAGCCGTTTTGGCGGTCAATTTCCTTTTCATGCTTTCTGCTGTCCTCCTGCCGTCTGCATTTTCAGAGAACCAGAAAGGCCGGCTTGCAGCCCTTTCCGGCTCAGCATTGATTTGCGGCGGCATCTTTCTGATGGGGCAGGTTGCATCGGATATTCTGTAATTTGTTCCCGTGTCCTGCAAAAAATAACGGCATTCCGGGGAAATCAAATTGAAAATGCGTGAAAATGTGCTATTTTTCACGGATAATCCGGAGAACGTCATGAAACCGATCGGCGAGAAAATACAGAACTACGAACTTCTTCAGCAGGAAAAAGGCGAGGACCTGGCCTTGCCGGCCGCGGCGGTCTTTGCGTGCATCAGCCTCTTCATGCTCCTCTTCGGACTCACCATGCTTTACTCCACCTCGTTCGGGATCAAGGAGGCGTACTACTTCAACCACCAGCTGGTCTGGGCCGCGATCGGCATGGCCGGACTCGTGAGCGCGATCGTGATCGGATACCGCCGCTTCTCCAACTGGAGCCCCGTGCTGATGGCCGGAATTTCCGTGCTCCTGCTGATCGCCTTCTTCTGTCCCGAAATCAACGGCGCCCACCGCTGGATCAAGGTGCCCGGAATCGGCAGCATCCAGCCCAGCGAATACGGCAAGGTGATCCTTTCGCTGTTCCTGGCAAAATACATTTCCGAACGTGCGCGGTTCCTTGACGCCGAACCGATGAAAAAGGTGTTCCTGCCTGCCGCGGCATGGTCTTCCGTGATGATCGGTCTGGTGTTTCTCGGGAAGGACTGGGGCACCACGGCGCTGCTGCTCGGGGTGCTCTTCATCACGTTTTTCGCCGCCGGAATGAAGGTGATGCGTCTGCTGGTTCCCGCGGGACTCCTGATGTCCGCCGGATTCCTCTACATCAAATACTGCGACCGGATGCGCTGGCTCCGCATGACCAAGTTCATGGACCCGGAATCGGACGCCTCCTCCAGCGGCTACCAGCTCACCAATTCGCTTTACGCCCTTGGTTCCGGCGACTGGTTCGGGCTCGGATTCGCCGAAAGCCGCATGAAGATGCGCTATCTCCCGGAAGCCCACACGGACTTCATCCTTTCGATCGTGGGCGAGGAGCTCGGACTTGCCGGAATGCTGGTGATCGTGCTGCTGTATCTGGCGTTCGTCTTCTGTGCCGTCAGGATTGCGGTGAACGCCCGCACGCGGCAGGGAATGCTGCTCGCCTTCGCGCTCGGCGGATTCATCGGAATGCAGGCGCTCATCAACATCGGCGTGATCACCGGCGGATTCCCCACCAAGGGCATGCCGGCTCCGTTCTTCAGCTACGGAGGAAGCAATCTCGTTTCCTGCATGACGGCTTCCGGTCTGATTCTTAGCGTGGCGTTCGATTCGGCCTTCCCGGACTATCAGGAAAAATGGGGAGAGCAGATCCGCGCCTTTTTCCATCGATGCAAAATCAAAATCTTCGGAGAGGAATAACTGCCATGGGTCTTGAACGGATTGCATTCAGCTGCGGAGGAACGGGCGGACACTTCAATCCGGGGCTTGCAGCGGCCCGCGAATTTGTCACGCGCGGCGGAACCCCGAAACTCATTCTCGGCGGAAAGCACGCGGTCACGCAGGCCGCAGCCGCGGAGTATTACAAGATTCCTTCGATGATTTTTCCCGCCTCGCCGCATTCGCTGAACCCGGTTGCTTTCTTCCGGTTCGTGCGCGACTTCGTCATCGGATATTATCGCGTCAGGAAGGAGTTCCTTGCGTTCCGGCCGCAGGCTCTGCTCGCCATGGGGTCGTTCGCCTCCTTTGCGCCTGTCCTGGCCGCGAAGAAGCTCGGAATCCCCGTTTTCCTTCATGACGGCAATGCGCGCGTCGGCCGCGCGAACCGTTTCCTTTCCAAATATGCGAACGCGATCGCGCTTTCCTTCCCCGCCGTCAACGAGGAGGAACTGGCGTGTCCCGCGATTCTGACGGGGCTTCCGCTCCGCCGCGAGATCATCGACAGCATGCGCCGCAGGGAGGCCGCCATTGCGGAAATCAACCGCCGCTGGAACCGGAACTTTTCGCCAGACAAGCCGCTGATCCTGATCTTCGGCGGAAGTCTCGGCGCCCAGACCATCAACACAAAACTGATTGTGAGGAACGGCTCTCCCCATGCTTCCGAACTTCAGCAGATCCGGCTCGTCGGTCCGGGAAAGCTCGCGGAGACGGAACCGCTCTTCAAGGACTCCGCTGCCCCCGTGCTGCTCCTCGAATCCTGTCGGGAGATGAATCTCCTCTATTCCGCGGCCGACCTGGTGGTCTGCCGCGCGGGCGGAAGCACCGTTTCCGAGCTCGCGGTCTACGGAAAGTTCGCCCTGCTTCTGCCGTACCCATACGCCGCCGAAAACCATCAGGAGGACAACGCCCGCTGGCTGGCCGCCTCCGGCGCCGCCGAAATCATTCACGATTCCGAGTGCTCTCCGGAATGGTTCACAAACTGGATCGGCCGCTGGTATGAAAACCGGGAGGAATACACGAAGCGCGGCCTGGCCGGCAAAAGGCTCGCCCGCACGAACGCCGCCGCGAATGTTCTGGACATGATTGAAAACATCACCCTTTCTCAAGGAGGAAAATGACATGAAGAAGAATCTGCTGGGATTTGCGGCGGTCTGTGCCGCGGCCGGACTCTGGGCTCAGGACGGAATCAAACTTGCGGCGCCCTCGACGACGGGCGGAAAACCCTTCTATGAATGTCTTGCTCTCCGCAGAACGCAGCGCGATTTCACGGGAGAACCGCTTTCCGCCCAGCAGCTTTCCAATCTGTTTTATGCCGCTGCCGGAATCAACCGCAAAGGCGAAGGCAGGCTCACGATTCCCACGGCCCGCAACATTCAGGACCTTCAGGTTTATGCCGCGATGCCTTCCGGCGTATATCTCTACAATCCGAAGACCCATGCGCTCGACCTCAGGGTCAAGGGCGATCTGCGGGAATCCTTTGCCGCCAGAGGCAAGGTTATGTTCCGCAAGGCCGCCGTCGTGCTGATCTTCGTTTCCGACCGTGCAAAATACGATTTCGGCACGGAGGACGTCCGCACGGTCTATGCGGTCTCCCATGCCGGATACGCCCAGCAGGACGTGGGGCTGTTCTGTGCGTCCGAGGGACTTAAAAACGTGATCATCGGCGGGTTTGACGGCAAGGCGATTTCCAAGGCGCTCGGCCTGGATCCGAAGCATCCCGTCATCATGTGCCAGCTTGTGGGAAAATAAATCCCGCGGCCGGAAAAATCATTCCGGACGGTCAGAGCAGACGGCGGAAGCCGTCGAGCAGTTTTCTGACGTTTTCCACGCCCGGAAAATCCCGGAACAGAAAGATTTTTGACCCGTAAAGCGGATTTTCCGTGATTTCGCGGTCCGCACCGTCCTTCCGCGGGAACAGCGAACGGTCGATTCCCACGATCAGCGGAAGGTCCGGAGTCTCCGCCAGGAAATCCAGCCTTCCCTTCAGCTGGGAGGCGTGCCAGCGGTGAAACAGTTCCAGATGCACCTGCCGCGTCCCGTCGTCGAACGTCATGTCCGGAAAAATGAAGCGCTGCGGATTCTTTTTGTCCCGGAGGAAGGGGCTTTCCACGATTTTCCCCTCGGGGACTTTCATCCGGACGAGCTGGACGAACCTTTTGACTTCTTCGGGAACGTAGGCGGAAAAGATGCCGAACCGTTCCGCCGGAA
>CAZHPP010000052.1:0-10703 GCA_964534535.1 uncultured Victivallales bacterium
CGAACTCGGGTTCAAGGTCAATGACTATCTCGTGGCGTCGCTGCCCGTGCTCATGGAAATCGGCTTCACCGCCGATATGGAAACCCGCCTCGACGAGGTCGAAGAGGGCAAGCTCAACTGGACGAAGATGCTCCAGGAGTTCTACGACAAGTTCACCGTGTGGCTCAAGGAGGCCAAGATGGCCGGGGCGCCCGAGGCCGGCAAGGCCGCCGCCGTGCTCGAAATCCTCCGCGGCGTCAAACAGTGGGAAGAGCCCCAGACCCGCGGCAAGCGCACCTACGACGACAGGAAATTCTTCAATTCGGTCGTCGACAAGGCCGGCAAGGGCATTTCCGCCCGTCAGTTTGAAGCGCTGATGAACTTCCTGGTGAAATATGCCTCCCAGCTTCCGGATGTCGGCGCGTTCTGCGCAAAGCACGGAATCGATTCCGACCTGAAACAGGCTGAGGAGCGCATCGACAAGATCCGCGCCTTCCGCGAGGAAGCCCGCCAGCGCACCGAAGCGGCCGAAAGCTCCGGACAGAACGAAAAGCTTTCCGCACTCTTCTCCGCCATGGACAAAGTGACCTTCAATCCGCCGGAAAAACGCGGTCCGCGCGTCTATGACGACAAGAAATTCTTCGAATCGCTCCGCCAGCAGTCGGAATCGGGACGTCCCCTTTCCGAAAAACAGGTTTCCGCCCTCCTCAAGATGGGCTCGAAATATCAGGGCTCGATTCCGGACTTTGCGAAACTTTCCGTCGATCTGGGCGCGGCCCCCGTTTCCGAACAGGATGCCGCAGCGGCCAAGGCCGCTTCCGCCGAGACCGACCGTCTTCTCGACGGCCTTTCCAAAGTGACCGCATGGGCCGAGCCGGAAAAGAAGGGACGCCGCTTCTACGACGACAAGGAATTCTACCAGTCGCTTTCCCGTCAGCATTCCGGCGGACGCAATCTCAGTCCGAAGCAGGTCGCCGCGCTCAAAAAAATGGCGGCAAAGTATAAGATCCAGTAAGGATTCCGTTTCCTGCGGGGGGATATTCCTGTGCCGTGGCCATGGTTTGTTCCTCCCCTTGAAAATGCGCGGAAATCCTGTATGTTATAGGAATCAACCCCAAAAACCAAATAAAGGAATGGGAACCATGAAAAGATCGTTTCTCTCCATCGCGTTCGCCGCTGTCGCCGGACTCGTTTTTGCCGGGAGCGAATGCAAAGCCGCTGCGAAAGTCGACCCGTCCGTCATCAAGGACCTTCAGTCCGCCTACAATGGTGAAATGAACGCCTCCGCCAAGTATAAGATGTATGCCGAACAGGCCGCAAAGGCCGGCTACAAGAGCGTCGAGGCCATGTTCAAGGCCACGTCGTTTTCCGAAAGCCGTCATGCCGCCCGCCATGCGAAGGTCCTGAAGTCCTTCGGCGTCACCCCGAAGTCCCAGATCAAGCTGCCGGCCTATACCGGCGTTGCAGACAGCCTTCGCGACGGCATCAAGGGCGAGACCTATGAAAAGACCACGATGTATCCCAACTTCATCAAGAATGCCAAGGCCAAAAAGGCTCCCGCATCCGTGATCCAGACCTTCACGTTCGCCCTGGAAGCCGAAAAGATCCACGCGGATCTTTATGCCGACGCCCTCGCGAATCTCGAGCAGTGGAAGGCCGCGGGAAAGACCTTCTACATCTGCACCGTCTGCGGATATACGACCACGTCGCCGGTCAAGGTGTGCATCCTCTGCGCCGCCCCGGGCGAAAAATTCCAGATCTTCAAGTAAGTCATGAAGAAGACCGGACTTTTGATTGGGCTGGCAGCCGCCGCGATTGTCGTCGCGGCGGCCGTCATTTTCTGGTTCTTCCTGAACCGGGAAGACCTGGATTCTACGAAGGAATCCATGCTTCTTTCGTGGGGACGCCTGGCCGGAATCCTGGCCGCGCTGGCATTCCTGTTCCAGCTCCTTTCCATGGGGAAGGGCCGTACGATGGAACACTGCTTCCGCAAGCCGCCGGTGATCCGGCTCCACAAGGTCTTCGGGTATTGCGCGCTCGTCCTGATCGCGGTGCATGTGCCGCTGATTTTTGCGGGACGCTCCATCTCGTTCGATGAATCGTTTTCCGATTCTCTGCGCTCGTTCGCGTTTGACCGCGGCTGGGGATCGCTCGCGTGCTTCGGCGCGGTTCTTTTCCTCGCTGTGATCGTGTTCTGCGCCGCGTTCCAGCGGAAATTCATCAAGTTCCCGTTCTGGAAAAAGACGCACCTGTTCGTCTATGCCGCTCTGGCCGCATTGTTCTTCCACCAGATTTTCTTCGGACGCGATTTCACTGCGTCGAAGTGGTTCCTGGCCTTCTGGATTGCCATGTTCGCACTGGCATTCCTGGACGCCGCCGTGTGGAAGATCCGCGCTTTTCTGAACCGGGGAAAATAATTCCCCGGTTCTTTCATTTCAGAACGTCAGCCGGCCCATGTCGTCCGGATTGAACTCGTGAAGGTTCAGCCGGGAGGAGAGAGGATTCCATCCCGCCCAGCCGATGTTCGACTCCTTCCAGACGATGTTGAACCGCACGCCGGGAAGTCCCTGCGGAACGGAAAGTTCCAGATCCGTCTGTCCTGCCGGGAAATCGTGTTCTTCCTGTGCATGGAATCTCCGTGTTTCCAGATACACCGTGCACGGCTGGTCCGCGGGGCCGGTCCAGTGGATGCGGAGCTTCCCGTCCGAGCATTCGGCGCTCCATGAGAAGGCGCCGCAGACTTCCTTCTTTCCGCTTCCGCAGACATAGGTCTTGCGGACGGGTTCCTTCCAGACGGGGCGTTTTGCCGCCAGACGCTTCCGCACCTCCGGGAACTCCTCCTTCAGAACGGATTCGAGTTCGCGGGCGCGCCAGAGCAGTTTTTCGGGGAAATATTTGTATCCTTCGGCTTCGGAGTGGAATCCGAGCCGGGAATCGTTCCGGCAGAATTCCGCCAGACGTTCCGAACGCAGTTTTTCCTCCCGCACGATTGTTTCCATTTCAGCAAGGACGCCGGAATCTCCGTTCAGGAGCTTTTCCCGCAGAGCATAAAAGCGGAAGATCGCGCAGGTCGACTGAATCTGCAGGTCCAGCGCTTCGGTCACGCCGATGTCCTTCTGCCGTTCCGGAGAGTCCCGGAGCGTCTGTTTCAGCGAAACGAGAAGTTCGGTTCCTTTTCCCCAGAGTCCGCGCATGCGCTCGAACAGAGTGGAGACTTCCTCCAGCGTGAAGGTGCCGAGGCATTCGCCGTAACGGTCGCCGCTGGTGCCGAAATCCAGCCGCCACGTCGGCGCAAGCCGCGTGTTCCGCGGAATCAGATACAGCGGCCAGACCAGACCGTCGTGCATCGGTCCGTAATACTGGATCATGTTGTCCAGCGGATAGTTCGCGTAGCCGTCCGTCAGGAGCTGCCATGCCTTCACGACTTTTTCCGCGGAGTCGCCCCAGTCGGGCTTTGCCAGACGCAGCAGAAAGGCGTGTTCGTCGTCCTGGAACTCCTCGAAGGCCAGTTCCCCGGCGGCGCGGTTCATGATCCCCGGGTAGTTTCCGAAGTACCAGCACTGGAACACATGGGAGACTCCCAGCTTCTTCATCGTGCGGTATTTGCGGTAGAGCAGCCCCGGCGCGGGAACGAACGGAACGGTCGCGACCTCGTGGGAGCATCCGACCTGGATTTTCGCGGACATTTCGCCGCCGTGTCCGGTCTGGGCTTTCGCGATCTGTTCATAGAGTTTGCTGGGGCCCTCGTAGGAGAGCCAGTAGTCGCCGGCGTGGCGGAACTTTCCGAGCTGGTCTTTCCCGCCGCCCGATTCGTAATTGAACTGGAGAACTGCGTTTTTCGGGCATTTCGCCGCCATGTCGATGTAGCTTTCAGTCTGCGGTTTGCCGCCTGTTCCGTTCATGGGGACATAAAGCCAGCTGATCAGTTCGGCTTCCGGCGAAATTTCGTGCATGGCGCGTTCCATGGGCGAGAGTACTGCCGCAAGCAGATCGCCCGGCGTCTTCCCGGCACAGTGCGGACAGTTCTGCCCGAACATTCCCGAGGTCAGACAGGAGGTCGTGCGTTCGCCGTAGGAGATCCCGACGATTCCCCCGAGCATCGGCACGGCGGAAAACAGCGATTTCACGGATTCATAGACATAGCGCTGTCCCGCTTCCGTCGACATGCAGATGCAGCTGCAGCCTGACATATAATAGACTGGTGCGCCTTTTGCTTCCGGGAACTTCCGGAACAGTTCCGATTCCGAATCTTTTTCCATCATCGGTTCGATGCAGAATGCGTAGGTCTTGATCCCGTAGCGCAGACATTTGTCCGCGGTGCGGCGAAGTTTTGCCATCCGTTTCCCGGCATCGGGCGAGGGCGTGACCATGGAGGTCGTGCAGAGGTCGTGGAATGCAATCGTGAGCCACAGCGCGTTGATTCCTTCATGCGCCAGACGGTTCAGGTAGGATTCCGGATAGTAGTCCACGTCGTCGAGCAGTTCGTCCCGGTTGAACGGCGGACGCTTGATCGGGCCGAAGAAACAGCGGGAAAGACGGGTCTTCAGCCACGGCTTCCGATGATATTTTCCGGGCAGGACGGCCGTGCCGCCCGCCTCAAGGATGCGGTCTTCCAGGAAGAAGATTCCGCGGCGGATTCCTTCCGTGTCTCCGGCCTCGAGAACGGCGCCGGATTCCGAAACGGTCAGAAAATATTCCTCGCCGACGGACGTCGGTTTCTGTTTTACGGAAACGGTCCAGGGGCCTTCCGGCAGGGCGTTGTCCCGGCGGAACGTTTCGAAGTCGGCGTATGCGGTGTCAAGTCTGCGGTCCGGGTCGGGAAATTCGGTTTCGAGCCGGATCCCTCTGTCCAGCCGGATCGCGCCTGCCGGAACGGAGGCTGTGCTTTTTCTGTGATACGGCTCTGCCAGTTCCTGTACGAATTTCCAGGATTTCTGAGACGGTTGTGCCGGTTCGGTTTCCGTGAAATGCTTCATGAGTGAAAATCCTTTGTTTGAGACAGAAATATAGCTTCATTTCCGGACATTGCAACCCATGAATCAGAGGATCGCCGCAGAATCTCCGGAACGTCCCACCCGAAGATTCGTCTGCGTGCCTGGCTGGTTCCAGCTATTTTTGATTCGAATCGACCCGGATTGTATTATATTGTTTTTCCCATGGCTGAACCGGCGGTCTTCCAAATCTGTGCGCTTCCTTCCAGCCTGTTTTCCCATCAAAAGAGAAGAACGTATCCCTGCCAGAGGAGATTTTCGTGCTGTCCGCCTTCAATTCATATACGATCCCTGTCGGCCCGGAGAAATTCAGGACTTCCGCTTCCAGCACATTTTCCCCTGCATGCAGCTGCTTTGCAATATTGAATTCTTTCACAAGGCTGTGTCCGAAACAATTTCCGACTTCCACGCCGTTCATCCGGAAAACGGCGGAATTGTCCACGGATGCACGGAACATGGCGGTATCCGGTTTCCGATCCAGCCGAAACACATGCCGGAGGAATACCCTGCGCCTGTTTCCCCGGAGATAATCCGGATGAGCGACCCATTCGGCGTCCAGCGGGGCAGCGTCAGATTCGATCACGCCGCCGGGAATCGGAAGCGAAACATGCTCTTTTGAAAACTTTTCAGCAGGCTTCACTGCCAGCGGTTTCCGGGTCAGGATCAGGACGTCCTGCCCTGAGAGTTCCGCGGATGTTTTCCGGAACGCCTTTCCCGAAGGCGATTCAAACCATTCTTCTGTCAGCTTCAGTGGAACAGAGACATCCTTTTTCTGATTTTCGTTGACAAGCACCATGAGTCCATTTCCCGAAAGTCCGCGGACATTTTCAGGGAGTCCGGGAATTTCCCCTGCTCCGCCAGCCGCGATCATTGCCCCTGCGGCGGCCAGTTCACGGTTCACGTTGGAAAATCCGCGCCACCATTCGGAATACACATCGGACATGCCGCCGAGGCCGTACCACAGAATTCCGCGTGCCCCGTGCGTGACGGCGTTCCAGACCATAAACCGGAGCTGATGTTCGGTCGGTCGGGGCGTTTTGTCGTTGAGTTTGCCGTTCTCTTCGCTCCAGCCGAATCCCTGCAGGACCATCCAGACAGGTTTTTCGTCCCAGGAAAGACGGCGGCTCAGTTCTGCATATTTTCCGACGCAGGAAAGCGTCTGGTCGCTTAGATTGTTATGTCCCGTATTGCCTTCCGGAACAGGATAAATGTCTACGCCCGTCACATCGCAGAAGCGGGCATATCTGCGGACGGATTCAAAGGACTGCGCAGGGTCTTCCGTGGCTCCCGTCAGACGCGGCGCCTGGTTCATCCATGCCACATAATCGGGAAGATATTTGAACATGAATTCGTAATGAAGGCGCAGCGATTCCAGCGGCACATTGTTCCATGGGGCTTCGTCGCTGAAAAAACCGATGAAATTCCGATGCTTCGACAAAATTCCGGCTTCATGCCTCATCGCCGCGCGGAGTTCCCCTTCGGGAACCTTGACGCCTCTGGTATTGCCGTAATCGTTCCGTTCAATGCCGGCCAGCCCGAAGTGATCCAGCACGCTGAGGATGTCAGCCTCCTGAAGGAACGAGTGTTCCTCCATGATGATGTGAAGAGCGTTGATGCCGGAAAGGCTGTAAATGCGAATCGCGTCGAGGTTGTACGATGGCGTATTGATGCAGATCAGGAAGAACGGACGTCCGCCAAGTGTCAGAATTCCGTCTTTCGTGAAGGCTGCGCCGTGCTTCTGAGGGCCGTGTATGCGGAAATAGCCATATTCTTTCATTGTTCCGGACGAGAAAGTCAAACGGTATGCCCCTTCGGGGAGCTTCGGAAGTTCAAGAGAAAGCGTTCCGGTTTTCCGCAGGGGAAGGTCCCTGAATGTCCAGCTTTTCAAAGTGTTTCCGTCAATTTCGGAGAGCGTGACGTCAAGGGAGGGGGCAGGAAGGAAATGCTCAATCGTGAATTTTGACGGGCGTTCCGGCGAAAACCAGGTATTGCCCGGTTTCTCCGCCTTGATTCTGCAGTAAATGCCGATGTCCTTCACCATGCCGAGCATTTTTGTCTTTTGTTTTTCGGATTCGGCCTTTGAAGAAAGAGGGGCAGGAATAAGACCGATGTTGTCAATGCAGACCTGACCGGCCGAAAGCAGCTGGACATAGACCATGGCGCTGGTCGGAACTTCCTTCGGCATTTTAAATCGCAGCTGTTTTTTCTGCCACCCGGCATAGATTGTCTCAATTTTTCTGTACGTTCCGATAAATTTGCTGCCTTTCCTGAACTCGATATAAAACTTGAACTGCGTATCCGGATTTCCCAGAGTGCTGGCATCAAGGGAAAGCAGCATCTCCTGTTCAGGCTGAATGCCGGAAAGCGAAGCACTGTTCAGATGACAGCCCCAGCCCAGATAACCATCGGGGACGGTATCGCATTTCAGCCGAAGGGAATGTGTTCCGGCAGAGACTGTCGCCGTATCAATCGAGGCTTCCCCGTTTTTGGAACGGTTTACGATCTGCCATCCTTCCGGAAGCCCTGTCCGGGAATCAATGATTTCCATTCCTCCGTTCCTGATGATGTCCGAAGTTTCGGGGGACGATTCCTTCTTCCCTGCTGCGTGTTCCTGAGCCGGTGCCGATGAAACCGGAACGAGACTCAGGTCATCGGCGGCGAGTTTTCCCGGCGTCAGCAGCTGAATATAGATGTCCGCACGCGTCGGAATTTCTTTCGGCATTGAGAAACGCAGCTGCATCTTCTGCCATCCGGGGGCGGCAGTCTCAACTTTTCTGTATGTCCCGATGAATTTTTTGTCTTTCCTGAATTCGATGTAGCATTTGAGCTGTGTTCCCGGAGTCTGCGCATCCGCATAAAAGGAAAGCAGCATCTCCTGGCCCGGTCTGATGCCGAAAAAAGCAGAACCGTCCAGCCAGTATCCCCAGCCCAGCATGTCGTCCGGTGTCATTTCGCATTCCAGATTCAATGAATATTTTCCGGAAGCGGCATGGATTTTTCCCGCAGAATCCGGTCCATTGACGGCGGCCCGTCCTTTTTTTGAACGGTTTACGATCCGCCAGCCATTCGGGAGTCCTGTCCTGGAATCAATTTTTTCCATATCTCCGTTGCGGATGAGGTTCGTATTTTCCGGGCCGGCAGTCTTTTGCATGGGACCTGCATGCAGGTCCTCCAGAAGAAGTCCGGTGCAGAGCGATGCGGCAATTTCCAAAAGCAGAAACCTGACGTTCATGTGAAATCCTCGGATATTGGTTTGTTTTTGAATTTCCGTGTTCGGATTTTTTGTGCTTTCTGTCTTTCCACTTCAGTTCCCAGGGTGTCTCGACTGTTCCTTCCCTGAGAGCAAGTGGTAAAGAACATGCGCACTCCAGGCATGGCAGTCCGAGCGCGGCATGATAAAGTCTTCCGGAAGAGTTTTGAGCCCGAGTCCGCACAGTTGCAGATAATCGTCGAGCCGGGCATTGAAGAGGTCTTCCGCGCCCCTGAGCCGGCATGCCTGAAGATAATAGAACGAAAAATATATTCCGCAGCGGACGGAGCATTTTCCGGAGGCCAGTCCCTGCAGAAGTTCCGGGGTGTCGCGGAGGAGGAGTGCAAGGACCTGTGCGTGTTCGGAAAAACAGCAGTGCTTTGCGTCATCCGCGATCATTCCGGCACCGGAGTCGTAGTAACGCCGATAAACGAGATCAAGAAGCCGATCGGAGAAAACATCGTCGGCTTCTGCATTTTCATGCGATCCGGCAAGGCGCTCCACATCGGCCAGCCTTTTCATCGCGAGGGAGACCAGAAGATTGAGAATGCTGTTGGTGCCGTCTTCGCTTCCGAAGGGAACTCCTCTTTCCGGCCATTGCCAGTCGATGAAGCCCCAGCCGCGAAGCCTGATCAGCCCGTCCTTGCCCTGCGAACTGCGGAAAAGGCCTGCGATCTTCCGTGCGCACGGGAGCAGTTCCCTGACTGTTTCGAGGTCGCGGACCCAGGTCGCGTAATCATGCAGCATGAGAATCCAGATCGGGACGAAGGAAGGGATCTCCTGATGGATTTTTGCGGGATAGCGTGAAGCGATCATGCCGTCAGGCGCCTGGGAGAGCGCGATCATCTTGAGCGACTTGCGGGCGAGCGCCGGATCAATCCCGAGGACATATCCTGTCAGCGCTTCGATCCGGGCATCGCCGATGTAGTTCAGCCGTTCGTAAAACGGGCAGTCCATGAAGGATTCGTGGGAACAGCATTGCAGGGTGCGGAAAGCAATCTGTGCAAGCTGCTTATACTTGCCTTCCGGAGGAATAAAATCCGGATAGGGATAGCCGGTGCTGATGAAGCTGCATTCTTCAAGACGCACCCCGTCATCGCAGATGATCTGGAGGATGCGTCCGGCTCGCCATTGAAGGTCGAACCATTCAAAAGAACCGCTGATGTCAAACACATCGAAATTGCCGACGAGATACGTTCCGTCACGCCGGCCTTTTTCGCCTCTCTGTGTGCAGTTGTTGAAGGAAATGCTCGAAAGGTAGCCTGTTTCCGCCCAGCGGATGCGGACTCGCCCTGTTCCAGAGAACCGATAGCAGGCCCATACGCAGACATAATCGTCGAAAACAATCCGGTCTCCTTCTCTGTGGAATCTGCTTTCAGCCGCCAGCTGCTGCGGGGGCAGTTCGGAAAGATGAAGTTCGCGCGCATCGTTGCGGCAGACTGCGTTTTCCCAGCCGCTTCCGAGGCCGGAGAGGATGGTGGGATCATAGTCCTTTCCTGTGTGCACCCTTGGAGCGCTTCCCCAGTCGGGGAGCGGACTCTCGAAGGAGATGCCCTGCATGGCTTTGACTGACCACGGGCCTCCAAGGGAAGTGTAAAATCCATGCCTGCATGTCATCATCCAGTGAGGTGAAAGTCCTTTGCCGAAGCAGCAGACGCGCGCCGTAAGCACATGGAATCCGGAAGCGAGCTCAAGTTTGAGATGCTTGGAAATCCAGTATTCCGGAGCTCCCGGTTCGGGACCGTCGGCGATCGGCCGGCCGTCAAGAAAAATGGTGCACAGTTCATCGGCGGAATAGTCAAACTCCAGCGTTTCCGCCGTGCGGCATTCAATATTCCGCCGGAAGCATACGATCCCCGGAGCAGTGAAATTCTGAGGAACGTCAAGCCAGCGCGTCATAAATAAATTCCTTATCTGTTGTCTGTATTTCCGGCATTGCCGCACTCGGCACGGCGGCAATCGGCGGAAATTCATGAAAATTCGGTCCAGGCATGAATGGTTTGCGGCAGTTCATTGATGGTTCTCCAGTGTGCGGCTTTGAGAGAACGGACAAAGAGCGGAGGAATTTCCCTCACCGTCTCCAATAAAGCGAGGAAACGGAGTAGATTCCAAGGACAGCACTCTGGTTCAGTTTGTTGTGATAGTAGTATTTTGCACGGTTCAGGGCATTGCTTCCATACATCTGGTATGCGGCGGCGCGCAGATCCATGGTGAGCACCTGTTTTTTCATCTTGTGAATCTGCAGGGCCCTGAGGACGGTGGCGCTGTCCGCATTCAAATGATTCTGCCAGTCGTCGTCGCCGCGCGACCAGTCGTTCGGCTGGATCGATTGCGGATTTTCATAGCAGGGGTCGGAACAGAATACGGTGACAAGCATCGACTGCCATTTGAAGGAGGAATTCTTATAGGGCATCATGTATTTGCCGCTGGCCGGCTGCCCGAGATTGTTCTCAATGACATAGCTCCGGTTGGAATATCCGCCC